>NZ_FYDY01000007.1:44775-250706 GCF_900187435.1 Pseudomonas sp. Irchel s3b5 | reverse complement strand
CCAAGCTCAGCACTGAGGGCTCGCTCGATCAAAGCCTTCTTGAACGCCGCAGAGGCGTCCTCAATGGCTTCAGCGGTCATCGGTCCATCGGTGAATTGCTCGAGCAGCTCTTTCGGGATTTTCGGTAACTCTCGCAACGCGGGTTTCTTTTTGGTTGGCATACATGCACCTCTTACTCATGTTATGCCCGAACACAAAATTTCTGACACCCCCGCGCAATGGATCAACGCATCTGCTCCGTAGAATTGCCCACGATTCTGATGCTTCTTGTCACCTGGAATGCTTGCTATACATCCCCCCTCGACACGCCCTCCGGGCATTAGGCCGGTGTGTGAACGCCCCACTCGGCACTCATCTAGACTTAATGGAGAGTCGTAGGCAGAACCAAACACGTCGCTTTGGTACAGGTCGATCAATAGCCGCGTGGCAAGCTGCCCTTTATGCCCAGTAGAGGTGTGGCGAAGACCGCATCGGGCACAACAAGATGCCCGCCAAGGGTGCCCTGGCCACCGGCCTGAAATCCACGATACCGTGACGTGGTGTGAATGCCGCAGCCGACACTTTCGGACAACCGACAACCGCCTGGTTTGTCCGTGACCGTGAGGATTGCTGAATGCCTGATGAGTTGTTGCACCTGCCTGTGGTCAACAGTCTGCTGGAGCGCCATAAGGGCACCCCGGGTGCGCTGTTGCCCATTCTTCATGATATTCAGGAGCGTATCGGTTACGTCCCCGATGCCGCCGTCCCCGAGATTGCCCATGCCCTGAATCTGAGCCAGGCCGAGGTGCGGGGGGTGATCAGTTTTTACCATGACTTTCGTACAGCGCCGCCCGCGCGGCATATCTTGCGGCTATGCCGGGCCGAGTCATGCCAGAGCCGTGGTGCCGAGCAGCTTGCCGCGCAGTTGCGCGAGCGTCTGCAACTGGATGATCACGGTAGCAGTGCCGATGGCAGTATCAGTTTGCGTCCTGTTTATTGCCTTGGCGCTTGTGCCTGTTCGCCGGCGCTGGAGCTGGATGGTCGGGTGCATGCGCGGCTGAGTGCCGAGCGGCTGGATGCGTTGCTCGATGCTTGCCGGGAGGACGCGTGATGCCGATTCTTTATCTGCCTTGTGATTCGTTGGCCCGTGCGGTGGGAGCCGATGAGGTGGCGGTGGCGCTGATCACGCTGGCTCAGGAACGCAATTTTCCGCTGGAGTTGCAGCGCACCAGTTCGCGTGGCTTGTATTGGCTGGAGCCGTTGCTGGAAGTGGACAGTCCGCAAGGTCGGATCGGCTTTGGGCCGCTGACGGCGGCTGATGTGCCGTCTGTGCTTGAGGCGCTGAAAGGCGATCCATCCGCTCATCCCCTGGCCTTGGGCCTGGTGGAAGAGTTGCCCTATCTGAAGACGCAACAACGCCTGCTGTTCGCCCGCGCCGGTATCACCCGACCGCTGTCGCTGGACGATTATCGAGCCCATGGCGGTTTTGAAGGTTTGACGAGGGCCGTCAGCATCGGCGGCGAGCAGACCGCGACGGCGGTATTCGATTCAGGCCTGCGTGGCCGTGGCGGCGCGGCCTTCCCCGCTGGGATCAAGTGGCGCACGGTGCGCGGTACTCAAGCTGCGCAGAAGTACATCGTATGCAACGCCGACGAAGGCGACTCCGGCACCTTTGCCGACCGCATGTTGATGGAAGGCGACCCTTTCCTGCTGATCGAAGGCATGGCGATTGCCGGCATTACCGTCGGCGCCACCTTCGGCTACATCTATGTGCGCTCGGAATATCCAGATGCCGTGGTCACGTTGCGCGCAGCGCTGAACATCGCTCGAACTGCCGGTTACCTGGGCGCCAATGTCGGCGGCAGCGGCTTGGCCTTCGATATGGAAGTGCGAGTCGGCGCCGGCGCTTACATCTGCGGTGAGGAAACCGCGTTGCTGGACTCCCTCGAAGGCAAGCGCGGGATCGTCCGCGCCAAGCCGCCAATTCCTGCCTTGAAGGGTCTGTTCGGCCTGCCGACACTGGTGCACAACGTGCTGACGTTGGCCTCGGTGCCGCTGATTCTGGCCAAGGGCGCGCAGTTCTATCGCGACTACGGCATGGGCCGTTCCTTGGGCACCATGCCCTTCCAGTTGGCGGGCAATGTGCGTCGCGGCGGGCTGGTGGAACGGGCCTTTGGCCTGACCCTGCGGGAGCTGGTGGAAGACTACGGCGGAGGCACCGCCAGTGGCCGGCCGCTGAAGGCTGCACAGGTGGGCGGCCCGCTCGGCGCCTGGGTTCCGCCTTCGCAATTCGATACGCCGCTGGATTACGAAGCCTTCGCCGCCATGGGCGCGATGCTCGGTCACGGGGGTGTGGTGGTGGCTGACGACAGCCTCGACATGGCTCACATGGCGCGCTTCGCCATGGAGTTCTGCGCCGAGGAATCCTGTGGCAAATGCACGCCGTGCCGCATCGGTTCGACCCGGGGCGTCGAGGTGATCGATCGCTTGCTGGCCGCGCCGGATCAGACCAGTCGCGATGCGCAGGTGATCATCCTCAAGGACCTGTGCGACACCCTGCAATACGGTTCGCTGTGCGCGTTGGGCGGCATGACGTCTTATCCCGTGGCCAGCGCCCTCAAGCACTTCCCCGCCGACTTCGGCTTGTTGCCCCCGGAGGCCGAACAATGATCACTCTCTTCGACCCGAATACAGACATTGACCTTGGTACTCCCGCCCGCGACAGCCAGGTGCAGGTCACCCTGAACATCGACGGTCGCAGCATCAGCGTGCCCGAAGGCACTTCGGTGATGCGCGCCGCTGCGCTGCTGGGCACCACCATCCCCAAACTCTGCGCCACCGACAGCCTGGAAGCCTTCGGCTCCTGCCGCATGTGCCTGGTGGAGATCGACGGCATGCGCGGCTATCCGGCGTCCTGCACCACGCCGGTCAGCGAAGGCATGAGCGTGCACACCCAGACGCCGAAGCTCGCGACGCTGCGGCGCAACGTCATGGAGCTGTACATTTCCGATCACCCGCTGGACTGCCTGACCTGCTCGGCCAACGGCAACTGCGAGCTGCAAACCGTGGCCGGTCAGGTCGGTTTGCGGGAGGTGCGCTACGGTTATGAAGGCGACAACCATCTGGCCGACGTGAAGGACACGTCCAACCCCTACTTCGACTACGACCCGAGCAAGTGCATCGTCTGCAACCGCTGCGTGCGCGCCTGTGAAGAAACCCAGGGCACCTTTGCCCTGACCATTACCGGGCGCGGTTTTGAATCCCGCGTGGCGGCTGCTGGTGGGGATAACTTCCTCGATTCGGAATGCGTGTCCTGCGGTGCCTGTGTGCAGGCCTGCCCGACTGCGACCCTGATGGAAAAAAGCGTGGTCGAACTGGGCCAGCCTGAACGCAGCGTGATCACCACCTGTGCCTATTGCGGCGTGGGTTGCTCGTTCCGTGCCGAGATGAAGGGCGACAAATTGGTGCGCATGGTTCCGGACAAGAACGGCCAGGCCAACCACGGCCACTCCTGCGTCAAAGGGCGCTTTGCCTGGGGCTATGCGACCCACCCGGATCGCATCACCAAGCCGATGATCCGCAAGCACATCAGCGACCCGTGGCAGGAAGTCAGCTGGGATGAAGCTGTGACCTACGCCGCCAGCGAATTCCGTCGGCTGCAGCAACAATATGGCCGTGATTCCATTGGTGGCATCACCTCCAGCCGCTGCACCAACGAAGAAACCTATCTGGTGCAAAAACTGGTGCGCGCCGCGTTCGGTAACAACAACGTCGACACCTGTGCGCGGGTTTGTCATTCACCGACCGGTTATGGCTTGAAGCAAACGCTGGGCGAGTCTGCCGGCACTCAGAGTTTTGATTCGGTGATGCAGGCCGACGTGATCCTGGTGATGGGCGCCAACCCCAGCGATGCGCACCCGGTGTTCGCCTCGCAGCTCAAACGCCGTTTGCGTGAAGGGGCGCGGCTGATTGTCATCGATCCGCGGCGCATTGATCTGGTGGACACGGTGCATGCCCGCGCGGAATTCCATCTGGCTCTGCGGCCGGGCACCAACGTCGCCATGCTCAATGCGTTGGCCCATGTGATCGTGAATGAAGGTTTGCTCAATCAGGACTTTATCGACGCTCGTTGTGAGGGCAGCGACTTCGCGATCTGGAGTGAATTTGTCAGCCGTGCGGAGAACTCGCCGGAAGTGCTGGGCCCGATCTGCGGTGTGCCCGCTGCGGACATCCGTGCCGCTGCACGTTTGTATGCCACTGGCGGCAATGCGGCGATCTACTACGGTTTGGGTGTGACCGAACACAGTCAAGGCAGCACCTCAGTGATGGGCATCGCTAACCTGGCCATGGCCACCGGCAACATCGGCCGCGAAGGCGTGGGCGTGAACCCGTTGCGGGGGCAGAACAACGTTCAGGGTTCCTGCGACATGGGCTCCTTCCCCCACGAGTTGCCCGGTTACCGGCACATCTCCAACGAGGTGGTACGGGCGCAGTTTGAACAGGCGTGGAACGTCACCCTGCAACCCGACCCGGGCCTGCGCATACCCAATATGTTCGAGTCGGCCCTGGCCGGTAGCTTCAAGGGTTTGTATTGCCAGGGCGAAGACATCGCCCAGAGCGACCCGAATACTCAACACGTCACCGCGGCCCTGTCGGCTATGGAATGCATCGTGGTGCAGGATATTTTCCTCAACGAAACCGCCAAGTTCGCCCATGTGTTCCTGCCGGGCTGCTCGTTCCTGGAAAAAGACGGCACCTTCACCAACGCTGAGCGACGCATCTCCCGGGTGCGCAAGGTCATGGACCCACTGGGTGGCAAGGCCGACTGGGAAGGCACGGTAGCTCTGGCCAATGCCCTCGGTTACCCGATGAACTACAAGCATCCATCAGAAATCATGGATGAAATCGCCAGCCTGACGCCCACCTTCACCAACGTCAGCTACGCCGAACTTGAGCGCCACGGCAGCCTGCAATGGCCGTGCAACGCGGCGGCACCGGACGGCACGCCGACCATGCACATCGAAGAGTTTGTACGCGGCAAGGGGCGCTTCATGCTCACCGGCTACGTGCCCACCGAGGAGAAGGTCAACGCTCGCTATCCGCTGCTGCTGACCACCGGGCGCATCCTCAGCCAGTACAACGTCGGCGCCCAGACCCGGCGCACCGAAAACGTCGCCTGGCATGACGAAGACCGCCTGGAAATCCACCCGACCGACGCCGAGAGCCGAGGCATCAACGAAGGTGACTGGGTCGGCATCGGCAGCCGTGCCGGGCAAACCGTATTGCGTGCGCGGATCACCGAACGGGTCGCGCCGGGCGTGGTGTACACCACCTTCCACTTCCCGGAATCGGGGGCCAACGTGATCACCACCGACAATTCGGACTGGGCGACTAACTGTCCGGAGTACAAGGTAACGGCCGTGGAGGTCAGCCGCGTGTATCACCCTTCGGAATGGCAGAAGCGCTTCCAGGCGTTCAGTGATGAACAGCACCGGTTGCTGAAGGATCGTCGGCACACCGAGAAAGCCGAGGTACGCAAATGAGTACCGACAACCTGATCAAGATGGCCAACCAGATCGCCCAGTACTTCGCCACCCAACCGGACCAGAAGCAGGCGGTGCTTAGTGTGCGCAATCATCTGCAGATGTACTGGGCGCCGAGCATGCGCAAGGAATTGCTGGCCTGGCAGACGGAACATCAGGGGGCGGATTTGCACCCGCTGGTGCAGGCGGCGGTGAATGGGGCAGGTTGGGAGGCTTAGCTGCTGACCAAACAAACTGTAGGAGCGAGCCTGCTCGCGATGGTCATCAACGATAACGCGCGAATCCTGGATAAGCGCGGTGTCCTTGAGACCTTCGCGAGCCTGCTCGCTCCTACAGGGGATTTGGGTTGGGACTCTACTCTTTATCCTTGCGCGACGCCGTCACCGTCACTTCAATCGCCCGGACGGCGATCGCCGCGAAGGTCGCGGTCATCAGTACGCCGTTGAAACCCAGCAGGATCGCCAAAAAGCGCGAGACACCCAGCTTGGGCACGAACTCTCCGTAGCCGATGGTCAGGCCCGTCACAAACGCGAAGTAGACACCTTCACCCGCGGTCCAGCCTTCCAGATGGGCGATGATGAGGCCACACGCGATGATCACCAGCAGCAGGATCGAGAAGATCGGCCATACCACTTTGAAGTAGAACCAGACGGCTTTGTAGAACTCTTGGCGGATGTTTGAGGCACGGGAGACGTTCATGGGGAGCTTCCTGGGGTTTGACTGACCGGCAATGGAGTGCGCGGTGGTTCAATACCCCGTTCAGCTTGGCACAAACGTTGAAAACTGCGACTTACGGGGCGAAGAACTATGACAAAGATGAGGCCCTGAACGCTATCCAGAAACCGCCTGACAGCGGTGAATTCCTGTAGGAGCGAGCGCGCTCGCGATGGTCGTTA
Source organism: Pseudomonas sp. Irchel s3b5 (assembly GCF_900187435.1). Lineage (NCBI taxonomy): Bacteria > Pseudomonadati > Pseudomonadota > Gammaproteobacteria > Pseudomonadales > Pseudomonadaceae > Pseudomonas > Pseudomonas sp. Irchel s3b5. The sequence goes on along the minus strand of NZ_FYDY01000007.1, from coordinate 244,288 downwards.
ACGAAAACGCGTGTTTTCTGGCTAAACGCGGCGCTCTCCAGTCCATCGTCGGAACGCCGCCCGGAGCAGGCTCGCTCCTACAGCAGCAGTGGCAGGTTTATCCCTCAGTTCGCTGCGTTTTCCCGAATCAGCTTCTTGTTGATCTTGCCGACGCTGGTCTTGGGGATTTCGGTCACGAATTTGAACTGCTTCGGGATCGCCCATTTGTTGATGCGCCCGCCGTCGACGAAGGCTTGCAGATGCACTTCCAGGATCTTGCGGTCCAGGTATTGCCCTGGCTCGCAGACGACCATGGCCATCGGGCGTTCGCCCCACTGTTCATCGACGATGCCCACCACCGCGACCGACATGACCGCCGGGTGTTCGCTAATCAGGCTTTCCAGTTCCAGGGAGCTGATCCACTCACCGCCGGTCTTGATCACGTCCTTGATGCGGTCCTTGATTTCCACGCCGCCCAGCGGGTCGATCGAGGCCATGTCACCGGTGTGCAGCCAGCCGTCGAGCCAGAGCTCAGCGCCTTTTTCCGGTTCTTTCAAATAGCCTTGGGTCAGCCAAGGTGCACGGACGACGATTTCACCGAGGGCTTCACCGTCGTGGGCGACATCTTTGCCATCGGCATCGATGATTTTCAAATCGACCATCGGCACCGGCGTCCCGGTCTTGATGCGCGTCGGCAGTTGGTCTTCGGCGGACAGTTGACGGTCGGCGTCGCGCAAGTAAGTCAGGCACAGCAACGGGCAGGTTTCCGACATGCCGTAACCGGCGTGTACCACCATGCCTTTGGCATTGGCTTCGGTGGCGATGCCCAGGGTCAGCGCACTGCCGCCGAGGAGCATTTTCCAGCCGTCGAAACGGGTCGCCTTGCCTTCTTCACAGTTGAGGATCATCTGCAAAATGGTCGGTACGCAGTGGGAGAAGGTCACCTTCTCTTCGCGGTACAGCTTGACCAGGCTGTTGGGTTCGTAGCGGCCGGGGTAGACCTGCTTGATGCCCATCAGCGTCGCGACATACGGCACGCCCCACGCATGCACGTGGAACATCGGCGTGATCGGCATGTACACGTCGTCAGAGCGCAACAGCGGCGCGCCTTGATAGACGCCCAGCGTGCCGACGGCATTGAGGGTGTGCAGGACCAGTTGGCGATGGCTGAAGTACACGCCTTTCGGGTCGCCGGTGGTGCCGGTGGTGTAGAACAGGGTTGCCACCGAGTTCTCGTCGAAGTCGGGGAAGTCGTACTGCTCCGAAGCCAGGGACAATACGTGCTCGTACTCGCCCAACACCGGCAGCGAGGTCTTGGTCGCCTCGTCATCGGTGAGTTGCAGGTAGCCTTTGACGGTTTCCAGGCGGCCGTGGATCTGCTCGACCAGTGGCAGGAAATCATCATGCACCAGCACCAGGTCATCCTCGGCGTGGTTCATGGTGAACAGCACTTGCTCCGGCGACAGGCGAATGTTCACCGTGTGCAGCACCGCGCCGATCATCGGCACGGCGAAGAAGCATTCCAGGTAGCGGTGGCTGTCCCAGTCGAGCAACGCCACGGTGTCGCCAGCCTTGACACCGGCGGCGGTCAGCGCATTGGCCAGGCGGCGAATACGCTTGTTGAGGGTCTCGTAGCTGTAGCGCAGCTTGTCGGCGTAGACGATTTCCCGGCCCGGCTCGTAGCGCACGCCGGACAGCAGCAATTGCTTGATCAGCAACGGATAGGCATAGGCGCCGTCAGCGGGCGGAATTATTTTTGTCGCCATCATGTATGTGATTCCCGATCCTTGTTATGTGGGCTCAGAACTGCTCGGCTTCCAGCAGGTAGAGGCATTCACTGCCAGCTTTGGCTGACGCGCTCAACGAGTGGATACGTGGCAGCAGTCGGGCAAAGTAGAACCGTGCGGTACCGAGTTTGCTGGCATAGAAATCGTCTTCGCCTTCTTTGCCCAGCGCGGCCTTGGCCATCAACGCCCACATGTAGGCGTAGGCGGTGTAGCCGAACACTTGCAGGTAATCGACCGAAGCCGCGCCGATTTCATTCGGGTTGTTGGGTGCGCGGTCGAGCAACCAGGCGGTCAGTTCGTCGAGGGTGTCGACGGCGGCGTTCAGCGGCTGGGTGAACTCGGCAAGGTCAGCGCCAGCGTTGGCGGTGAAATCGCGAATTTCCGAAGCGAACAGGCGATAGAGCGAACCGCCGCTGCCGACGATCTTGCGCCCGGCCAGGTCCAGGGACTGGATGCCGTTGGTGCCTTCGTAGATCTGGGTGATGCGCACATCACGCACCAGTTGCTCCTGGCCCCACTCGCGGATATAGCCGTGGCCGCCGAAGATCTGTTGGCCATGAATGGTAGTTTCCAGGCCCATGTCGGTGAGGAATGCCTTGGCCACTGGGGTCAGCAGCGACACCAGTTCCTGTGCGCGGGTCCGGGCCGCCGGGTCTTCGCTGAACTTGGAGATGTCCAGTTGCAGGGCCACGTAGCTGGAGAATGCACGGCCGCCTTCGTTCAAGGCTTTCATGGTCAGCAGCATGCGGCGCACGTCCGGGTGCACGATGATCGGGTCGGCCGCTTTGTCCTTGTGCTGCGCGCCGGTCGGTGCGCGGCTTTGCAGGCGGTCACGGGCGTACAACAGCGCGTTCTGGTACGAACGCTCACCCTGCGCCAGGCCTTGGATACCAACGCCCAGACGCTCGTAGTTCATCATGGTGAACATCGCCGCCAGGCCTTTGTTCGGTGCGTCGACGATCCAGCCGGTCGCGCCGTCAAAGTTCATCACGCAGGTCGCGGACGCCTTGATGCCCATCTTGTGTTCGATGGAACCGCAGGACAGCAAATTGTTTTCACCCAGCGAGCCGTCGGCATTGACCAGCACTTTCGGCACCAGGAACAGCGAGATGCCTTTCGGCCCCGCGGGTGCATCGGGCAGGCGAGCCAGTACCAGATGGATGATGTTTTCGGTGAGGTCGTGTTCGCCGCCGGTGATGAAGATCTTGCTGCCGCTGATGGCGTAGCTACCGTCGGCCTGAGGTTCGGCCTTGGTGCGAATCATGCCCAGGTCGGTGCCGGCATGGGCTTCGGTCAGGCACATCGAACCGGTCCAGGTGCCGGCGTACATGTTCGGCAAATAGGTGGCTTTCAGTTCTTCGCTGGCGTGAGCGTTGATCGACAGGCAGGCGCCGGCGGTCAGCATCGGGTACAGACCGAACGACAGGCTGGCCGAGTTGACCATCTCTTCGACCTGCGCCGAAATGGCCTTGGGCATGCCCATGCCACCGAACTGCGGATCACCGCCGACACCGACCCAACCGCCTTCGGCGAAGGCCTGGTAAGCCGCGATGAAACCGTCCGGCGCGGTGACTGCGCCTTCGCTCCAGGTGCAGCCCTGCTCGTCGCTGGCGCGGTTGAGCGGCGCGATGACGCCGGCGCTGATCTTGCCGGCCTCTTCTAGGATCGCGGCGGCGGTGTCTTCATCGATCACGTCGGCCAGGCCAGGCAAATTGGCCCACAGCCGGGACACCTCAAAAACCTCGTTGAGGACGAAGCGCATGTCGCGCAAAGGAGCTTTGTAATCAGACATCTTGGCTTACTCGGGAATAGTCAGGGCATTGGGTATGCCGGGACGTTGAGTGGTTTCGGTGTTGTCGGTGGACGCTTCGTCGCCGTCGGTAGCGTCACTGCGCTCCAGCACCGGCGTACGCAACAGGAAGTACGACAGCGCAGGAATGAGGATCAGCGCGCCGAGCATGTTCCACAGGAACATGAAGGTCAGCAGGATGCCCATGTCGGCCTGGAACTTGATCGGCGACCAGACCCAGCACACCACGCCTGCCGCCAGGGTGATGCCCACCAGCCCGACCACGCGGCCGGTGAACGACACGGCATTGCGGTAGGCCTCGGACAGCGGCATGCCCTGTCGCTGGAAGTGCAACTGCACACTGAGCAGGTACAAGGCGTAGTCCACGCCAATCCCCACCCCGAGCGCGATCACCGGCAGGGTCGCGACTTTCACGCCGATGCCCATGGCCACCATCAAGGCTTCGCAGAGGATCGAGGTCAGCACCAGCGGCAACAGGGCCACCAGCGTCGCGCGCCAGCTGCGGAAGGTGATCAGGCAGAACAACGTTACCGCGGCATACACGTACAGCAGCATGGTGTGGTTGGCTTCACGCACCACGATATTGGTCGCCGCCTCGATCCCGGCGCTGCCGGCAGCGAGCAGGAACTGGCGATCTTCGGTGCTGTTTTCCTTGGCGAACTTGTCGGCAATCGCGACCACGGCATCGAGGGTTTCAGCCTTGTGATCCTTGAGGAAGGCGATCACCGGCATCAGCGAACAATCGGTGTTGAACAGCTCCGGGGAGTTGACCGAGGCTTGTTGCGCGGCGTAGTTGAGCACGTCCTGGTTGCGCTGGACGCTGTTGAGCTTGGGGTTGCCTTCATAAGTGCCGGCGGTGATCTGTCGCACCGCGTTGACCAGCGAAGACGTCGCCTGCACGCCCGGATACTGTTGCAGCTCCCAGGCCAGGCGATCAGCGAGCACCAGGGTCTTGTAGTTCAGGCAGCCTTCCGGCGCGGTTTTGATCATCACCGCGAACAGGTCGCTGGACAGCGCGTAATGCTGAGTGATGTAGGCGTTGTCGCGGTTGTAGCGCGAGTCGGCGCGCAACTCCGGCGCCCCGCTTTCCAGGTCGCCGATCTTCAGGTCCAGGCTGACCACGAAACCGCCAATGCCCATCAACACTGCAACCAGAACAGCGCCGGTGGCCCACTTGGCCGTGGTGAAGCGATCGAGCGCGTCCCACAGTCTGCCAAAGCCTTTGTGCTTCTCGGCGCGGTTGTCGATTTTCAGCGCACGCTCGGCGGCTTTCGCGCCAACGCCCACATAGGACAGTGCAACCGGCATCAACAACAGCGAGGTGAAGATCAGTACCGCAACGCCGATGCTGGCGGTGATTGCCAGGTCCTGGATCACCGGAATGTCGATCAGCATCAGCACGGCGAAGCCCACGGCGTCGGCCAGCAGCGCGGTGACACCGGCGATGAACAGACGACGGAAGGTGTAACGCGCAGCGATCAGTTTGTGGGTGCCACGGGCGATGTCCTGCATGATGCCGTTCATCTTCTGCGCGGCATGGGACACGCCGATGGCGAAGATCAGGAACGGCACCAGCACCGAATACGGGTCGATGGCGTAGCCGAGCCAGGCGACGATGCCCAGTTGCCAGACCACCGCGATCAGCGAGCAGCCGACCACCAGCAGGGTGCTGCGTACGCAACGGGTGTAGGCATAAATGATGATCAGCGAAGTGACCACGGCCAGGCCGAAGAACATCATCACCTGGATCAGGCCGTCGATCAGGTCGCCCATCAGTTTGGCGAAGCCGATCACCCGGACCTTGTAATGACCGGTGCCTTCGACACCGGATTTACGCGCAGCGCTGTCGCCGCCGTATTCGATCTTGTCGCGCAACTGCTCTTCGAGCATCTGCGAGAATTCGTGGTAGTTGATGCGTTGGCCACCGGCGGCGGCTTTGTCCATCAGCGGCACGATCAGCATGGTCGACTTGAAGTCGCTGGCCACCAGGCTGCCGACGATGCCGGCGCGGGAAATGTTCTGACGCAGTTGTTCGATCTGCTCAGGCTGCCCCGAATAGGTGTCGGGCATCACCGGGCCACCCTGGAAACCGTCCTCGGTGACTTCGGTCCAGCGCACGGCCGGGCTCCACAGCGACTTCATCCACGCACGTTCGACACCTTCGGTGAGGAATAGCTGGTCGTTGACCTGCTTGAGCACGTCGAGGTATTCGGGGTCGAAAATATCGCCCTTGGTGTTCTCGACCACCACGCGCACCGAGTTGCCCAAGCCGCGCAGTGACGCGCGGTTTTCCAGGAAGTTCTGGATATAGGGTTGGCTCTGCGGAATCATTTTTTCAAAGCTTGGGCGCAACTCCAGGCGAGTCACGGCCATGAAGCCCAGCACCACGGTCGCCAGCGCCATCAGCAGCATGAACAGCGGGCGGTAGTTGAACACCAGCCGTTCGAGGAGGTTGCCCGATTGCTGATCGAAATCACGCAGATCGCGGATCACCGGCATGGCGTCTTGTTTGATATTGCCCATGTCTGGGTTCTCGCTCTTAGGGTTCGAGGGCTGGATCGACGGCAAGCGTCTGGGCGCCACGGCTGCCCGCCACCACCAATACGCCATCGGCGGACTGGGTGGCACCGGCAACCGGTGTGCGCGCAGGTTGCTGTTTGAGGCGCAATTGCGCACCAGTCCCTTGGCTGACCAACATCTGCCCGCCCTGAGTGAACAGGCGGTAATTGCCATGATCATCGATCAGTCCGGCGGTGATGCTGACGTGCAGGCCGCTGTCCAGCGCGGTCCAGTTCTGGCCGCCATCGGTGCTGCGCAGGATGTTGCCGCGCAGGCCATACACCAGCACTTCGCCGGGCTTGCCGATCACACCGAAGAAGCTGCCCTGATAAGGCGTCGGTACGGCGGCAAAACGTTGGGCGCTTTCATCCCACTTGAGCAGCAAGCCTTGCTCGCCCGCGATGTACACACTGTCACCAGTGGAAGCGATGGCGTTGAGGTGGAAACCCTGGGGGTTGTCGGTACGGTCCTGATACGGCGTCCAGGTCTGACCACCGTCGTCGGTGCGCAGGATCAGGTTGAACACGCCGACTACATAGCCGGTTTTTTCGTTGGCGAACCAGACGTCGAGCAGCGGTTTGTCCGCGCCCTGATCGACTAGTCGTTGGCCTTCCATGGCCAACTGGGGCCATTGCTCATTGCCCGGTTCGGCGCTGGCGAGCGCCGTGTAATGCTTGACCAGCAAGGCGCCGATCTGGCGGCCGTCGAGCTGTTTTTGCCAAGTCGCACCGGCGTCGCTGCTGTGCAGCACCACGCCGTCATTACCCACCGCCCAACCTTGGGTGGCAGTCGGAAAATTCACCGCAGTGAGGTCAGCGCTGGCCGGCACGACGGCCTGTTGCCAGTGCTTTGCGGAATCATCGGAAAACAGAATATGGCCACGCTGGCCAACGGTAATCACGCGCTCACCGGCACGGGTCATGCCGGACAACGGGCTCTTGATGGCCAAGGCACTCACCTTGGCGGGCAGGTCCAGCACGTCGACATAATCGGCCGCCTGGGTGACGCCCTGCGACAGGCAGAGCACAACGCCAAGCGCCAGTTGCAACCTATTATTTTTATACGAACACATACTGCGTCCTCTTCGGAAAACCGCGCCGGGGCACACACAGGTGTGCCTGACGTTAAAACCTGGCGTTCGTAGCGATCGGCGCGAACCGACCGCCGACGGTCTCACCGCCTTGTGGGCGGTGGACCGAACGGGCGCATTTTTTTGCGATTGGCTTAGCGAATGCCGGCGCCGGCCAGGGATTCCGAGGACCACTGGGCCTTGGAGAGCGGCTCGATGTACTTGATGCCGCCGTAAGGGCCGACTACACCGTTGATGTTGTAGGAACCGCCTACCAGGTCATAGATCATGAACGGGGTGGAGTCCGGAACCTGCTTGTCATAGCTCTGGCTGAGGAAGGCGAAGGAACCGCGATAGAGCTGACCACGAGCGTCATATTGATCCGAGGCCAAAGCGGTCCAGCTGTCTTCGTCGAGGTAGAAGCGACGCTTCTGGTAGATGTGACGTGCACCGGCCTTGAGGTTGCCTTCCACGACCCATACACGGTGTTTTTCCCAGCGTACGAAGTCAGGTGACAGGTGATTGGCGGTGGTCAGCGACTTCGGATCCTGCACGTAGGTCAGCTTGTAGGTGTTGTAAGGCACGATCATTTCTTGCTTGCCGACCAGTTTCCAGTCGTAGCGATCCAGTGCACCGTTGAACACGAACACGTCATCGTAGGTGCCCGCACCGGCGGTACCTGGGTTAGGCGTGTCGTAAGCCAGGCTCGGCGCCAGTTTCACTCGACGCTGCCCCGGCAAGTACTGCCAGGCGCGACGCGGTTGCTGCAACGGGTTGGCGGCGTCCTTGAGCATGATCGCCTCACCGGCACGGCGCGCAGGACCGGTGTACGCCAGCTTCATCTGGTAGTACACGTCGGCGCTGCTGATCGGCTGCGAGAGGTTTTCATAGATCGGGTAGGAGATGTTCGCTTGCCCGGTGGTCGCCAGGGTCGGAACACCTGCGGAGTCGACGTTCCATGAGTCGTACTTGGAGCTGATGCTCACACCCTGATAACGCAACAGGAAGTTCCACATCGCTTCGTTACCCGTCTGCGGAATCGGGAACGGAATGCCCGGCAGAACGTTGTCGATGGCCAGGCCACCTTCCAGCGACTTGGCACCGACGGCGTTTTTCACGCCGTTGTCCAGAATCGCCTGAGGCAGCGACACGGTGCGGTGCGTCGGGAACACGTCGACACGGAACGTCGGGAAACGCTTGGCCAGTTCTACCGTGGTCGCTGTGAGCAAGCCCTTGTACTGATCGACGTTCTTGCCGTCGATCACCAGCACAGGTTTTTCACTGGCAAACGGATCCGGACGCATGCTGTCACCGGTCTTGAAGCTGGCCGGTGGAGTGGTCAAGCCACCGTTGTAGGCAGGAATGGAACCATCAGCGTTCCCGGCTTTTTCAGCCCCTACCTGGGTCAGGCTAGCGCCAAGCTTGGCAGCTTCCTGAGGTGAAACAGCAGCCTGTGCCTGAGCGGCGAAGACCATGGCCAGCGAAGCGGCCAACACGGTTTTTACAAATTTCATGTTGTTATTCTCCTGCTTGCGTTAAGCAAATCAGTGGTGAATCAGAATGTAGTTTTCATCGTCAGGTACACCGCGCCACGATCCTCAGTCGTAGCACCACCACCGGAGAAGGCTGAGTAGCCACCGGCGTAGCAGGCGTAGTTTTCGTTGCCGCTAAAGGCGTTCGGGGTAGAGCCGTCACCACCGGTTGGGCCGGTACTCACACCACTTTTTTCGCACTTGTCGGTCTGGCCGAAGGAGTCCACGTACTTCAGGTCGACAAAGTATTTGTTGTACACAACGGCACCCACGCCGAGGGCATAGGTACCGGTGTCTTTGGCACCGCCACCGGTGACCGGGGACACGCCATCGAGACCGACGTTGACGGACATCGGTGCGTTGAAGTCAACACCCGGGAACACCTGGTACCAGGTTGGGGTGAAGTTGACCGCAAGACCCCAGTTGTCACGGGTCGGTGCGTCAATGCCGCGATAGCTGGACTTGCCCTTGTAGAGCGCCTCGTTTTCGCTATCGAGCTTGAGCAGGTTGCTGTAGTACAGCTCGGCCAGCACAGTCGCCTGGTCGAACATCGGGGTTTTCGGGAAGGTCATCAGACCGTTGAGCGTCCAGTGCAAGGTGTCGCCGGTGGCGCTCATGCTGTCGCCACGGCTCGGGGCGTCATAGACCACACCGGTGGCGTCCGTACGTGCAGGCAATAGACCGAGGCCTTTACCCAGACCCAGCGGGCTGGTGGTGCTGACGATCGCCGGAATACTGGCCAACGGCATGTTGTGGCGAACGTTCAGGTCCGAACCCACGCTCACCCCGCCCACGTCCTTGGACAAGCTCAGGCCGGCAATCTTGATGTTGTCGGCATAGGCCAGTTGGTAGGAGGCGGTGCTCAGGGAGTTAAGGGTGTTGACCACTGCAGGCACTTGCCCGGCCGGACGGGTGCCGTTCGGGTTGGCCGAGGTCAGACCTCGGGCATCCAGATAGGCTTGCGGCAGGATTTCCGACGTTTCGCGGTAGTAAACGCCGAGGGTGCCATCCAGCCAGGTCGGCGACCATTTGGCCATGATGCCCCAGTCGCCGCTGTCATGCGGCGTCAGGTCCTTACCGCGACGCACGTTGGTCAAACCGTTGCATGGCGCCAGGCCACAACCCAGCGGGCTGCCCTGAACCCTGCCGTTGGTGTTGCCCAACAGGAACGATTGCGCACCAAAGCCGACCAGATCGGAACCACCGTAATAAGTGCCGGCTTCCGGCAGACGCGCAGCATCCCAATTCAGGAAGTACTGGGCACCCACGGTCAATTCCGGATTGACGGTGAACGACATCGACAGCTGGTTACGCGGTACAAACAGTTCTTTGGCTTCGGTACCCGGCGACGCGGCCAGTTTGGCCAGGTCGAGCCCGGACTGACCGTAGCTCATCGAATGCACAGGGTTGAGAATGGTCTCGCCCCAGAACACGTTGTGCTGGCCGGCCTTGGCGCTGAACATCGACTCTTCGCCAACTTCAGTGCTGTAGAACACGAAGGCGTCGAGGATTTCACCGGAAGGACCGGTGTAGTAACGCGAGGCATAGTTGCTCAGGTGCGAGCTGCCATTGCCGACGTTGTCATTGACGACCCCGGCCAGGCGAGGATCGTTGGCGACCAGGCCCGAACGTGCATCGTTGCCGTTGACGAACGGGTTGGAATTGGAGCCGACGTTCTCATAGGCCTTGTCGTACCAGCTGGCGGCGCTGACGCGAAAGCCCATGGCGTTTTTGAAGACCACATCCATCTCGGTCAGCAAGTCGACGCGATTGGTGATGTTGGTCCCGGCCTTGCGGAAGTTGTAGTCGCCGTCGTTGTTGTTCGGCGTTGCCAACATGCGCTTGTCGGCGCTTTCAGTGCGAACACCGTAGTTGTACTTGATGGTGTTATCCACGCGTACGTTCCAGTCCGCGTTGCCCGTATCGATCTCGACCGCATGGGCCGCCGGCACGGTTGCCGCGAGAATGGCCGAAGCCAGCAAGGTATAGCGTGGAGTGGTGAAGCCGTAACTCTTATTGTTGTGCATTGCGTTGTCTCCGCCTTTTTGTCTTTGTTTTAAGCGCAGCCGCCCTCGCGCATTCCTCTGCGGGTTTGCGTTTCCAGGAGTGAGGGCAAATGCCGGTTAGCGTATTGCCAGACCGGTTCCTGTTTTAGCTGTCCAACTTGTCTAGCTGCAGGATGAGTGCCTCGGCTTGCTGCCAATGGCCAAATCCTGCGGCCGGATTCAGGTGCCCGACATCGCCCAGATTGAGCAATTCGGAGCCCCAGCCTTCCGCCATTCGGGTGACGGCAGAAAGACTGGCAAGGTGATCATTGGTGCTACCGGCCACGATGCTCGGGAACGGCAGCGGACCTTCAGGAAGAGGATTCCAGCCCTGACTGCGCAGGGTCTCGGAAGATGGGTAGTTTGACGGCCAGACGGCATCGAGATCCGGTGGCGCGGCCAGCAAGGCGCCTTTGATCGGACGGCTGTAATGCTTCGCCCAATGCGCGACCATCAGTACGCCGGCGCTGTGGGCGACCAGAATCACCGGCCCGTCGATCTGCTCCAGCTCGTGCTGGATCGCCCGCACACGGGCCATGCAATCGAGTTTGTCGGTTTCCAGTGGCGGAACACTGCGCACTTTGCTCAGCCTGGCTTCAAGCAACGTCTGCCAATGTTCGGCAACGTGGTCACGCAGACCCGGGACGATCAGAACGGTAGCGCCAGTTTGCAGTTTGTCCACGTCAACACCTTCGTTTTTTCGGTGACTCGACTGGCTGTTTTCGCCAGAGTCTTTTTGTTGTGTCGACATTAAAGAGCGCCCAGCCAAGGCGCTTTACATTGGACGTCATGCACTTTTCTTTTGATGACAAATTGTCAGACATTGGGACAAGATAACCACTGGTCGAAAATCCCCGCAGGTTGGCGCAGGATCACTGTAATCAACGGATGGATCCAAATGACAACTCACAGCGTAGATGATTCGCGACACGGCAACAGGTAAACCACACACAATATGACAACTGTTCAACCGCCTATGCGCTGGATATAGTCGCCACGCTCATGCCAATCGCCATCGGCACCAGGGAAGACTTTCGCATGTCAAAGCTTGTTCGCGCCGCCGTACTGACCAACTACCTTGAGGTCACCCAATACCTGGGATTCAACCCGCGCGACGTGCTGGCGGCTGTCGGCCTGAGCAGGTCGCAACTGCAGGCCCCCGAACACCGCATCCACATCGATGCCGCCGTGCGCCTGCTGGAAGAATCGGCGACCGCCAGCGGTTGTAATACGTTCGGCCTGAGCATGGCCGAATCGCGCCAGCTCTCGGATTTCGGCGTGGTCAGCTTGCTGCTCAGCCACCAGCGGACCCTGCGCGATGCCTTGCACGTGGTGAAGCAATACCGGCACTTGATGAACGATTCGCTGGCCATTTTCATTGAAGAGGCCGGCAAGATGGTGATCATTCGCGAAGAGGTGGTCACCGATTCGCCGATGCCCAGCCGCCAGGCCACGGAGCTGGCCATCGGCGTGTTGTTCCGCCTGTGCTCCGCCCTGCTCGGCTCGCACTGGCACCCCTACAGCGTCAACTTCATGCACCAGCCCCCCGACAACCTGCAACTGCATCGGCGCCTGTTCGGGTGCACCCTGGAGTTCGGTAGCGAGTTCAACGGCATCGTCTGTTCCGACGCCAGCCTCGACATAACCAACCCCAATGCCGACCCGACAATGGCCCGCTACGCCCAGAGCTACCTCGACACGCTGCAAGGCAACGAAAACACCTCGATGCTGTTCGAAGTGCGCAAAGCCATCTACCTGCTGCTGCCCATGGGACGCGCCACCATCGAACAGGTCGCCCAAAGCCAGGGCATGAACGTGCGGACCCTGCAACGTCGCCTCAAGGACGACGGCTGCGCCTTCAACGACGTGATCAACGATGTACGTCGCGACCTTGTGCTGCGTTATCTGGACAACCCGGCCTACTCGCTCAGCCGCATCGCCGACATGCTTGGGTATTCCATGGCGAGTTCGTTTACGCGGTGGTTCATCAGCCAGTTCGGCATGCCGCCGGCGGCGTGGCGCAATTCGCAAAAACTGGCGGGCGGAAAATCCCCAAGCGACGCCAAAGACACCTGATCGCCAGGCAAAAAAAAACGGCGACTGCTGGTACAGTCGCCGTGAAAGACCGGTGTTTGTGACACCGGACTGGAGCCCCACAGCATGAGGAGTCGACGCCGTAGGACCCTGCCATAACACATTTGAATCGCTTGCTTAGAGTCCCCAGCGCAACAGCAACAGCACCAGCACAACCAGGAACACCGTCTCTCCCACCATCAGCAGGATCGGCTTGATACCGACGGCGGCGAGCTCTTTGAGCCGGGTTTTCATGCCCAGGGCACTGATGGAAATCACCAGGCACCAGCGCGACAATTCGTTGACCGAACCCTGCACCGCCGGGGCGATCCAGCCGGTGCTGTTGATGCACGCCAGAATCAGGAAGCCGACGGCAAACCACGGCAGCAGCGGCGGACGCTTACCGCTCGTGTCCGCGCCTTGCATGCGGGTGATCATGGCGGCGGTGACGATCACCGGCAGCAGCATGGCAACACGCATCAGCTTGACCACGGTGGCGGTGTCGCCGGTCTCGGTGGACATGCTGTAACCGGCGCCGACCACCTGGGCCACGTCGTGGATCGTGGCGCCGAGGAACACGCCCGCGACCTGCGGCGACAACTCAAGCCAGTTGGCGATCATCGGGTAGACGATCATCGCCATGGTCGACAATGCCGACACGCCAATCACCGTGAACAGCGTGGCGCGCTCTTTCTGCGGATGGTTCGGCAGCGCCGCTGCCAGTGCCAGGGCCGCCGAGGCGCCACAGATGGCCGTCGCGCCACCGGTGAGCATACCGAACAGGCGCTGGAAGCCCAGGGCCTTGGCGGCGATCACAGACACGCTGATGGTCACTACCACCAGGATCACCACCAGTGCAATCGGCTTCCAACCCAGCGCCGCCATCTGTTCCAGGGTAATGCGCATGCCCAGCAACGCTACGCCGATGCGCAGCACCGTGCGGGCGGTGAACTCGACACCGGCCTTGCAGGGGCCGTCATCGGCCAGAAAATTCAGGGCCATGCCCAGCAACAAGGCAAACAGCATGACCGGCGCACCGTAGTGCTCGGACAAGAACGACGCCGCGGCCGCGACAATCAGACTGACGATAAACCCCGGGGCCAATTCGCGGGTGCGGCTTTGGATGCGGGAGAGAGCTAAAGCGCTCATGGCGCGGACTCCTCGGTAGCGATGACGATAAACGCCTGGCCGTCGATGATCTCGACCGGGTAGTTATTGATTTTGACCTGCTTGGAATTGAGCAGGTAACCGCTGTGCAAATCGAAGCGCAGCCCATGGGCCAGGCATTGAATCACCCGCCCCTCAAGGCGCCCGCCGCAGAGCGAAGAGCCCTGATGCGGACAGCTGTCGTCGATGGCATACAACTGCCCGTCGACATTGAACAGCGCCAGACTCTTGTCTTCGAATTCGAACAGCGCCCGACCGCCGGCCTGCGGGTGCTTGCCGGCAGGTACGGGAATGCGCCGGGTCATGCCGTCTGCCGCTCACGGTCACTTTCTTTCAGCGCTTCGCTCATGGCCGCGAGCAATGACTCGGCAGGTTGCGCGCCCACCACCGTCATCCGGCGGTCGAACTGGAAGCTTGGCACGCCGCTGCTTGCGCCGGGCGCTCCTTCAAATGGCGTGGCGTCGCCCAGCAAGGCGTCGGCTACGTCGTTTACGTCAATGCCGCAATCGCGGGCAATGGCGAGCAACGTCTCACCGCAACCCAAATCTTCGCCTTTCTTGAAATACGCGGCGAACAACCGTTCAAGCAACATCTCACGCTGGGCAACGTTGCCCAGCGTGCTGGCACGCTCGAACAAACGATGGGCGTCAGCGGTGTTGGGCATCGTCGCGATGCGGCTCAGGTCAATCGACAACCCGACCGTCGCAGCGGCCTGCTGTACCTGGGCCTGACGCATCGCCACCGCATCGGCATTGCCCAGACGCTTGCGATAGAAGTCGGCAAAGGGTTCACCTTGAACCGGCAACTGAGGCAGCAACTGCACGCCATGCCATACCGTGGTGATCTGCACATCCGGATGGCGACTGCGGAACTGGACCTGTGCATGCTCCAGCTGGCGCTTTCCGATCAGGCACCAGGGGCAAATAAAATCGAAAAACACATCAATACGTAAACGACGACTCACAACTTCACCTCTAATCCGGCTTCATTGACGGGGTCAGACACGCTCTGACCCTGAAGACGGGCAATATCTTTGTGGTAGTGACACTTGGCATAAAAGAACACCGCTGCGGCCGCAAGGCTGACCAGTGGCACCAATTGGAACGCGGCATGCAAACCGATGAGGTCCGATACCTTGCCCGTGATGTACGGCCCCGGCGCCAGGCCCAGCATGTTGTTGGCCAGGGTCAGCGTAGCGAACGCCGTGCCGTGGACCGAGTAATGCGTCAGGTTGGCAACCATGGCGCCGCAAGGGCCGGTGGTGCCCGTGGCAATCAACATGCCCAGGCAGATCAGCACCAGTTGTAAAGGCCCGGCCGGCAGCGCGAACGCGGCCGATAAAAGCAGACAACTGCCCAGGCAAAAAAAGATGGCCAGGCTGACCTTGCGATCAGGCGAATTCCGGCACAGACGGTCACTGAGGATGCCGCACAGGATCATCCCTGCACCGCTGCACAGCACGATGATTGCGGCCATGCCGCCAGCCTTGTCGGTGGGCATGTCGTAGTAGCGGTTCATGTAGCTGGGAATCCACACCATCACGGTGCCGCCAACGAACAACTGCAAGCCACTGGCGATGTAGGTCGACACCACCGAACGGCTGGACCACAGCGTACGCAGCGGACGCTTGACCGCCGCTGCGGTTTTGTTCGCAACCTGGGCAGCACGTTGTGGCGCAATACGCGCTTCCTTGACGATGAGCGGGTACAGCACCGCCAGAAACAGACCAAACAGCGACATACCGGCGAACGACCAGCGCCAGCCCAGCTTGGCGGCAATTGCACCGCCCAGCGCCATGCCCAGCACCGAGCCGAACATCCCGCCCGCCATAAAGGCACTGGCCAGGGTTGCCCGCATCTCTTTAGGGAACACCGAGATCACGACGGCGATGCCCACGCTGCCGTAGGCGGCTTCGCCGACGCCGACCATGAACCGCGCAATGAACATCTGTTGATAATCTTGTGCCAGCGCACAGCCAAGTGTGGCCACGCTCCACAGGAACGCCATCAGCGCCAGGCTTTTGACCCGGCCGAAACGGTCTGCCAGCAACGACAGGGGAAACGTCAGCAGGCCCACCATCAGGGCAACGATGCCACTGAGCAAACCGAGCTGTCCGTCGCTCAACGACCACTCACTTTTGAGCAGCGGGAACACCGCGTTCAGTACCTGACGCGACATGTAATCTGAAATCAACAAGCCGAATGTCAATGCAAAGACGATCCAGGCATATTGGCGCGCAACGCCGACTCCACCGGAGTCGTCATCGCCAGCGGCGATTGGGTGAAAGGCCATTCAGCCTCCTCAAGAGCTTTGTTTTATTTTTGTTATCAAGCATGCAGCGGTCGGGTAGACGAGTGGTCACGGCCTCTCGTCCCGACCCCTAGGTTAACCGCGTTGCGGTACACCTTTCTGCCCAGCCTTGCGGTTGGGGGCCATGCCGTTGGCCAACAGGGTTTCTTCGATGCTGTCGTACTGCACGCCGATGCGGTAGATCTCGCGGGCTTCTTTGCCGGTGGCGATTTCACGACCCAGTTCATGGGCAATGCGCACGG
The DNA here is from genome assembly GCF_900187435.1 of Pseudomonas sp. Irchel s3b5. NCBI lineage: Bacteria > Pseudomonadati > Pseudomonadota > Gammaproteobacteria > Pseudomonadales > Pseudomonadaceae > Pseudomonas > Pseudomonas sp. Irchel s3b5. The sequence continues at coordinate 227,715 of NZ_FYDY01000007.1, read as the reverse complement.
TTTGCTGGATCTGTGCAACCGAGCCGAAACGGTCGCCCTTGTGATCAATGATAGTGTCTTCGTTGCCCACACGCGGGTGCATGCCCATGGCCATCGACATGGTGTTGAACGGCATGACGTTCTTGAGCAGCGATTCGGAGGTCAGCGTGCAACCGTCCGGAGCGCGGTGGATGAAGTTGAAGAAGTTGAACGGGTTCGGGCCGTCGAAACCGCCGCCGATGCCGATCCAGGTCAGGTTCAGCGGACCTTTGTAAACGCCACGGCGCACCAGGCGCTCAAGGGTTTCCAGGGCGTGCATGCCGGTCAGCTGGAAGTGTGGCTGGATGCCGTTGCCCATCAGGCGCTTGAGGTGCTCGGCAACCCAGCCCGGACCTGCCGGTACGGTCATTTCGCTGTAGGCAGCGTGAATCAACGGGTTGTCCAGGGAGGTACCTTTGAGGTACTCCGGGTACAACAACTCCATGATGTTCATTTGCGTGGTGTTGATTGCCACGGTGACCTGATCCGGTTTCGGGGTCAGTTCGGCCAGCATGTGACGGGTGTCGTCGGACAGCCACTTGGCCGCTTCGCCGTCGCTTTCCGGGGCGAAGGAAATCGAACCGCCCACCTGGATGATCATGTCTGGCACGGCTTCACGCACACCGGCGATCAGTTCGTTGAACTTCGACAGACGCTTGGAGCCCTTGCCGTCCAGTTCACGCACATGCAAGTGCAGCACGGTGGCGCCGGCTTCATAGCATTCAACTGCTTTCTGAACCTGCTCATCCATGGTCAACGGGATGTCTTCCGGGAAATCTTCCGGCATCCACTCCGGGCCGTACGGGGCCACGGTAATGACTACCTTATCCATGTTTTCCGGGTGCAGGGAATCGTCGAAAAATTGCATGGGTTACTCCAGTTCTTATGATTGTCCCGCCCACCCGGGGCCATGCCGGGCGGACGTGTTTACGAGTGCGATGCAGGTGGCGCTCGATCAGAACGTCTTGTCGCCGATAATCCCGGCGCGCTCCATCTTGCGATGGCACGGTGGGTAATCCATGACGGCGTAGTGCTGGGTACTGCGGTTGTCCCAGATAGCGATGCTGTTCGGCTTCCAGCGCCAGCGCACTTGATACTCAGGGATGTACGCCTGGCTGATCAGGTAGCGCAGCAACTCGCCGGCGCCAGGGTTGGCGTCCTGGCCGAAGCGCACCCGGTCAGGGGTGTGGTAGTTGCTGAAGTGGGTAGTGAAGGCGTTGACGAACAACACCTTCTCGCCGGTTTCCGGATGGGTGCGCACCACCGGGTGCTCGGCGTCCGGGTACATCGCCTTGAGCGCCAGGCGTTTTTCAATCGGCATGGCGGCACCGAAGCTCGCTTCGATGCTGTGGCGGGCACGCAGGTCGGCGATCTTGACCTTCACGTCTTCCGGCAGGTTCGCGTAAGCCGCGACCATGTTGGTCCACATGGTGTCGCCGCCCACGGGCGGGCATTCCACGCAGCGCAGCACGCAGCCCATCGGCGGTGCTTCGCGCCAGGTGGCGTCGGTGTGCCAGGCGTTTTCGTAGCGGTCCATCGGCTGATCCGGCCGCTTGAAGATCTGCACCAGCCCCGGGTGATCCGGATCGCTGCCGGCCACCGGGTGATCTTCCAGCTCGCCGAAGCGACGGGCGAACGCCACGTGTTCGGCGCGGGAGATGTCCTGATCGCGCAGGAACACCACGCGGTGCTTGAGCAGTTGGGCACGAATCTCGGCAAACAGACCGTCATCATGTATTGCGTCGGCCAGGTTGACGCCGATCAGTTCGGCGCCAATGCTGTAGGTCAATTGTTCGACTTTCATGGCTGGTAGCTCCTTAAACGACGAAAATCGACGAGCCGGTAGTCTTGCGAGATTCAAGATCGCGGTGCGCCTGCACAGCGTCCTGCAGGGCGTAGTGCTGGTTGATCTCGATCTTGATCCGGCCGCTGCCGACGTGGTCGAACAACTCGCCCGCCAGGGCGGCTTTTTCGGCCGGGTCGCTGATGTAGTTGGCCAGGGCAGGACGGGTCAGGTACAGCGAACCTTTCATCGCCAGCATCACCGGGTCGAACGCCGGGATCGGGCCGGACGCAGTGCCCACGCAGACCATCAGGCCACGGGGTTTCAGCGAATCCAGCGAACCCATGAAGGTGTTCTTGCCAACGCTGTCGAACACCACGTTGACGCCCACACCGTCGGTCAATTCGCGAACGCGAGCGGCAACGTCTTCATGGCTGTAATTGATCGTATGGTCGCAACCGTGAGCGCGGGCGATTTCGGCCTTTTGCTCGGTCGACACCGTGCCGATCACGTTCAGGCCCAGCAGCTTGGCCCACTGCGAAACGATCATGCCAACACCACCGGCGGCGGCGTGCAACAGAATGCTGTCGCCTGGCTTGAAGTCGTAGATGCGGCGCATCAGGTACGAAGACGTCAAGCCACGCATGGTCATCGCGGCGGCGGTTTCGAAGCTGATGGTTTCTGGCAGCTTGATCAGCGGTGCGGCCGCGATCAGGCGCTCGGTGCTATAGGCACCCAGGGTATTGAGAAAACCGGTGTAGGTGACGCGATCGCCCACTTGGACGTTGGTCACGCCTTCGCCGATGGCCTGGACCACCCCGGAGGCTTCAACGCCCATGCCGTTCGGCATCGGGATCGGGTAAGTACCATTGCGGAAGTAGGTGTCGGCATAGTTCAGGCCAACTGCTACGTGGCGAAGACGAACCTGGCCCGGACCGGGATCGCCGACTTCGACGTCCTCGTAACGTAGGACTTCAGGACCACCGGTTTCGTAAAAGCGTACAGCTTTGGCCATTTTTCTTATTCTCCGATCAGCAGGTTGGCGTGGCATCGAATTGCACTGATTGGACTGTAGGACGAGGCCTGTCGGCACGCTTCTCATCAGACGACAATGGCTTTTCATTTCGTGACAGGCATGACATGACAAGACACGCCCCATTAGCCTGTCAGCCCTCGACCTGCGCTATCATCGCCCGCCTCTGTGCCCCAAGAGTCTTGAATCCGGATGTCCGCGACGCTGCCACTGCCCGACGAATGCACTTCCCTGCCACCAGTCCTGGCCGGCCCGCTGTTGCGACGACTGGAGCCCTCGCGTCTGGTGCTGTGGCTGGTCGGCTCGCGGGCACTGGAGCTGACTTTGCGCGTGCAGGGTATCGGTGACATCCGCCTCGATACGACGCACTGCACCGTGGTGGCGGTGGGCGCCCATGCCTTCGTTCATTTGATCGACGTATCGCTCGAAACCGCCCTGCCCTGTGACGAGCGGATCGAATACGACCTGCTCATCGACGGCGTTGAAGGTATCGCCGACTGGGCACCGCACCTGCTGTACGGCGATGCCGTGCGCCCGGACTTCGTGCTGCGCTCACGGGTGGATCAATTGCTGCACGGCTCCTGCCGCAAGCCTCATCACCCGGCGACCGACGGTTTGCTGTGCGTCGATGAACTGTTGGCACAACAACATGAAGCCCTGGATCGCCCAGCCCTGCTAATCATGACCGGTGATCAGGTTTACGCCGACGATGTCGCGGGGCCGATGCTGCGAGCAATTCATGCTTTGATCCAACGCCTGGGACTGTTCGAAGAACACCTCGAAGGCGCCGTGGTCAGCGACAGCGCCAAACTTTACGAACACCCCGCCAGCTACTACCACCGCGCCGACTTGCTACCGGCGCTGGAGAGCAACGAAACCCTGCGCGATCGGTTTTTCGGTGGTGCACGCAAACCGATTTTCACCAGCAGCAGTGCCGATAACCACCTGGTGACGTTCGCCGAAGTCATGGCCATGTACTTGCTGGTCTGGTCGCCAACGCCCTGGTCCCTGATTGCGCCACAACCACCGGCACTGACAGCGCCACGACGCGAGCGCTATGCGCTGGAGCAGACGTACATCGATGGCTTCAAGGCCGGGCTGGGCAACGTCGCCCGGGCATTGGCGCACATGCCGACGCTGATGATTTTCGACGACCACGACATTACCGATGACTGGAATCTTTCCGCGCAATGGGAAGAAACGGCCTACGGCCATCCGTTCTCCAAACGCATCATCGGCAATGCGTTGATTGCCTACATGCTGTGCCAGGGCTGGGGCAACAACCCGGACGCCTTCCGTGACGTCGTGGAGAAGGCCCGCGCGTTCAGTGCCACCGGGCACGACCGCTACCTCGACAGCCCGGTTCAGGACGACTTGATCGATGACCTGCTGAAGTTTCAAAACTGGCATTTTGTACTGCCCACCACCCCGGCGGTCGTCGTTGTCGACACCCGAACCCGGCGCTGGCGCAGCGAGATGAACCTCAAGCAACCCTCCGGCCTGCTGGACTGGGAAGCCCTCAGCGAACTGCAACAGGAACTGCTGGACCATCCGAGCGCCATCATCGTTTCGCCGGCGCCGATCTTCGGCGTCAAACTGATCGAAACCGTGCAGCGGGTGTTCAGTTGGTGCGGTTTCCCCCTGCTGGTGGACGCGGAAAACTGGATGGCCCATCGCGGTGCCGCGCAAGTGATCCTGAACATCTTCCGCCACTCGCGCACACCGGGTAACTACGTGGTGCTGTCGGGGGATGTGCATTACTCCTTCGTCTACGAAGTGCTGATCCGCCATCGCAAGGCCGGTCCGAAAATCTGGCAGATCACCAGCAGCGGCATCAAGAACGAGTTCCCGCCAACCCTGCTGGAGTGGTTCGACCGCCTCAACCGCTGGCTGTATTCGCCGCGCTCACCGCTGAACTGGCTGACCAAGCGTCGGCGCATGCGCATCGTGCCGCACGTGCCGGAACATGCTGAAGCGGGCGAACGGTTATGGAATTCAGCGGGGATCGGCCAAGTGTTTTTCAATGACAGCGGCCAGCCGCAGGATATCTTTCAGCACAATTCGAATGGCTCGCCGAAGACCCGAATGGTCGCACCCGAAAGCGATGATTGAGCGCAAAAACCCTCCTACAGTTGATCGGTATCGCTCATGGACCTCACCCGAACGCTGATCATTGGTAACTCCGGCTCGGGCAAAAGCTGGCTCGCGCAGCAACTGGCCGGGCCACTGCAAGCGACCTGGGTCGACCTGGATTCGATTCATTGGCTGAGCGACGAACACAGCATCGCCCGACCCCGCGCCGAAGCCTTGGGCATGGCGCGGATCGCGGCCGATGAAGAACGCTGGGTGATCGAAGGGTTTGGCGGTTCAAGGATTCAGTTGATGGACCGGGTTCAAATCATGGATCTCGCTAAAATAATTCGGCTCAGCGATTGATCATCTTCACATCGGTCTATCAGACAAGGACTACGCCGCTCACAGAAACGTCCCGATGAGGTTTCGTCCACACTCAGTACAAACGTTCATGCGCAAAAGCAAAAACGACCATTGAGAGGTATCGCCTTGTCATCCTGTACTCATTTCTGTACGTTCTTTGCATCAAGCGAGGACTGCACCATGCAAACCATTAACTACACCACCGCACGCGCACACTTGGCAGAGACCATGGATCGGGTCAACGAGGACCGAGCACCATTGCTGGTCACCCGTCAGAAAGGTGAACCGGTGGTGATGATGTCCCTGGCGGAATACAACGCCCTTGAAGAGACCGCCTACCTGCTTCGCTCCCCCGCCAATGCTGAACGCCTGATCAAATCAATCGGCAACCTGCGGGCCGGAAAAACCAAAGCCAGGCAACTTATCGAAGAATGAAAACCGAGTTCACTCCTGAAGGCTGGGACGACTATCTTTGGTTCCAGCAAAACGACAAGGCGGGGCTCAAACGAATCAACTTGTTGATCAAGTCAATTCAGCGCGAGCCGTTCGATGGCCCGGGAAAACCAGAGCCACTCAAACACAATCTGAGTAGCGTCTGGTCACGACGAATTACCGCTGAGCATCGCTTGGTCTACACCATCGAGGACGGAGAGTTACGCATCGTAATGTGCAGATACCATTACTGAAGCCATCCTCACGCCGCTTTCACAATACGACTCACCCCTCTGACAATCATCTCCACCTCCCGCTCATCAAGGGTCAACGGCGGCAGCAGCCGAATGGTTTGCCCACGCGTCACGTTGATCAGCAAGGCATGATCCCGCGCGGCGATCAGGCTCAGGTCGCGGATCGGTTGCTTGAGTTCGATGCCGATCATCAGGCCCTGCCCACGGATCGCCGAGACGTTCGGGTGGTCCGCCAATTCCATGCGCAATCTGCTCAGCAAATGTTCGCCCTGAAGCCGGGTGTTTTCCAGCAGGCCTTGTTCTTCGATGATATCCAGCACGGTGCATCCGACCCGACAGGCCAGCGGATTGCCGCCGAAGGTGCTGCCGTGGCTGCCGGGCGTGAACAGGTCGGCGGCTTTGCCACGGGCCAGGCAGGCACCAATCGGCACGCCGTTGCCCAGGCCCTTGGCCAAGGTCATGACGTCTGGGACGATGCCTTCGTGCTGGAACGCGAACCACTGGCCGGTGCGGCCGATGCCGGTCTGGATTTCGTCGAGCATCAGCAGCCACGAGCGCCGGTTGCACAGTTCGCGCACGGCTTTCAGGTAACCGGGCGGCGCCAGTTGCACGCCGCTCTCGCCCTGAATCGGTTCCATCAGGATCGCCACGATGCGCGAGCCATGCGCCTGCTGCACGCGATCCAACGCCTTCAGGTCGCCGAACGGCACCTTGATGAAATCCCCCGGCAATTTGTTGAAGCCCAGGCGCACGGCCGGGCCGTCACTGGCGGATAACGTGCCGAGGGTGCGCCCATGAAACGCATTCTCCATGACCACCACCAGCGGTTGCTCGATGCCTTTGTGCCAGCCATGCAAGCGCGCAATCTTCAGTGCTGTTTCGTTGGCCTCGGCACCGGAGTTGTTGAAGAACGCCCGGTCCATGCCCGACAACGCCGTCAATTTCTGCGCCAGCCGCTGTTGCCAGTCGATGCTGTAGAGGTTGGAGGTGTGCAACAGCAACCCGGCCTGCTCCGTGATGGCGGCGACGATTTTCGGATGGGAATGGCCGACGTTGGTTACCGCCACGCCTGCAACCGCGTCCAGGTATTCACGCCCGGCCTGATCCCACAGGCGTGTGCCCAGGCCCTTGTTGAAGCTCAGGGCAAGCGGTTGGTAAGTGCTCATCAGGCAGGCGGCGGTCATGGCATCAAGCTCCAGCAAGGGTCGGTGTTTTTGCAGTATGGTTAGCCACCTGAGCTGGATAAACGCGATAAAACTTCAATCATCTTCAACCATGGATTGATAATGGACCTGTTCCAGGCAATGACCGTTTACGTGAAAGTGGTGGAAGCCGGCAGCATGACGGCCGCTGCCTTGCAGTGCGAAATGTCCACGACCATGGTCGGTAATCACCTCAAGGCGCTGGAGCAACGCCTGGGTGTGCGTCTGCTCAACCGGACAACGCGACGCCAGCGGCTCACCGAGTTCGGTGCGGCGTACTACCAGCGCTGCCTGGAAGTGCTGGGCTTGGTGGCCGATTCCGAACGGTTGGCCGAACAGGCCCTCGACGAACCAAGCGGCACACTGCGCATCACCGCGCCGCTGACCTTCGGCACTGAACGCCTGGCCCCGGCCCTGAGCGAATTCAGCCTGCACAACCCGCGGGTGAAACTGGACGTCACGCTGACCAATCGACGCCCGGACCTGCTCGAAAACGGGCTCGACGTGGCTTTCCGCCTCGGCGAGCTCGAAGCCTCCAACCTGATCGCCCGGCCGCTGATCGACTACACGCTGACCATGTGCGCATCACCGGCGTACCTGGCACGCCGGGGCACCCCGCAAATACCTGAAGACCTGCAACACCACGACTGTCTGTCGTTCGCCTATCCGGCCGGTGATGACTGGCATTCGGTGGAAAAGGAATGGCGCCTGGCCGGACCGGACGGCGACGTTCTGGTGGTGGTCAGTGGTCCGATGTTGATCAACAGTTCGGCCGGGCTGCATCAGGCTGCGCGCACCGGCATGGGCATCGTGATGCTGCCTGACGCCCTGGTCGAACAAGATCTCAAGGACGGAAAATTGCTGGCCCTGATGCCGGATTACTGTCCACCGAGCCGTCCGATGAACCTGATGTACGCACAGGATCGTTACCGCTTGCCAAAACTGCGTCGTTTCGTCGATTTCGCCCTGCAGATGTGGGGCAAACACTAGCCGCCCGAATACTCATGCACTAATCTGCCGCTTATCAGCCAGACATCAGGACGCAGGGAGAGCGAGATGGGTGAGGCATCGAGTATCGAGCCGTTTAAATTCAACGTGTCGGACATGAACGACGACATGTTGCACACCATCCTGGAGCTGGTCAGCGACGGGATCTGGGACTGGAACGCCAACACCGGTTTCGTCTACCGCACAGCGCGGTGGTACGAGATGCTCGGCTATACGCCTCACTCCCTGGACAACAACGTCTTGACCTGGGAGAACCTCATCCACCCCGAGGATTACCCGCGGGTCATGGCCGTGTTTGACGACTACCTGAGCGAGCGGGCGCCGGGCTATCAAGCCGAGTATCGCTGCCGCATGCAGGACGGCCAATACCTCTGGATCGAAGACCGCGGCCACATCCTGGCGCGCAATGCCGACGGCTCGGTGGCGCGGATGATCGGCGCCCACCGCAGCATCGAAGACAAGCGACGCCTGTTCGAAGAACTCGAACGGCGCAATCACTCCCTCGAAGCACTGATTGAAGAGCGCACCCGCGAATTGTCGCGGGTCAATCTGCAGCTACAGCTGCAACTCGATGAAAACCGCAAGCTGGCGCAAACCGACACCCTGACGTGCATCGCCAATCGCTATCGCCTGGAACAGGTGCTGCCCCAGGCCTGCGAGCGTGCCCAGCGCTTTCGCGAGCCACTGTCGTTGATTGCCATGGACATCGACGACTTCAAAATCATCAACGATCACTACGGTCATGCCTTGGGTGACGCTGCCCTGGTGCATGTGGTCGACAACGTGAAGCGCTTCGTGCGCGCAGGCGACTTGCTGGCGCGATGGGGTGGCGACGAATTCATCATGACGCTGCCCAACACGTCGCTGGCCGAAGCCAGAACCCTGGCCGAAAAAATCCGCCACGGCCTTGTGGATTTGCTGCCAGTCGGCGATTTCAACGTGACCATGAGCTTCGGCGTGGTCCAGCGCTTCGACGATGAACAGCAAACCGGCCTGATGGCCCGGGCCGATCAGGCGCTGTATCAGTCGAAAATCGCCGGCAAGAATGTGATCTCCGGATAACGCCTACCTCCCCGCCTTCACCAACACCGGTTTGTCCTGATAACGCTCGGGGTACAGCTGTTTGAGCTGCGCCACTTTCGGCAAATCGTTGATCACGATATACGGATAGGTCGGATGCTCGGTGAGAAAGTCCTGATGCTCCTCCTCTGCCGGGTAGAAGCCGTTGAAGGTTTCCAGTTTGGTCACGATGGGTTTACTGAACGACTTGGCCACGTCGAGTTGGGCGATGTAGGCCTGCGCGACTTTTTGCTGCTCGACGCTTTGGGGGAAAAGGGCTGAACGATATTGAGTCCCGGTGTCGGGGCCCTGACGGTTGAGTTCGGTCGGGTTATGGGCCACCGAAAAGTAGATTTGCAGCAGCGTGCCGTAGCTGACCTGGCTCGGATCGAAAGTCACTTCGACCGATTCCGCGTGCCCGGTATTGCCATCGCTGACCCGCTCGTACTGCGCGGTGTTGGCCGCACCACCGGCATACCCGGAGACCGCGTTTTTAACGCCTTTGACATGCTGGAACACCCCTTGGACACCCCAGAAACAACCGCCTGCAAAAACTGCGGTTTCGCTGCGCGCCTGGGTGCTTTCGTCGAGTGTCGGTGGCGGCAGCAGGACAGCCTCTTCTGCGCCGAAAGAAAACGCAGAGCATTGCCCGATAACGCTGGCAGCGGCCATTGCCAACAACGTGCGACGCCACGTGAACAGAGTTTTCATGAAGCGGACTCCTGAGTCGTGGGTTCGAACTTAAGCGCCAGACCATTCATGCAGTAACGCAGCCCGGTCGGTTTCGGGCCGTCATCGAAGACATGCCCCAAATGCCCGCCGCAACGCCGGCAGTGAACCTCTTCACGCAACACGCCATAGGAGCGGTCCTGGCGGGTCGCCACGGCCTTGTCCAATGGCGCCCAGAAACTCGGCCAGCCGGTGCGGCTGTCGAACTTGGTCGCCGAAGAAAACAGCGGCAGCTCGCAACCGGCGCAGGCAAACGTGCCGTCGCGGTGCTCGTTGTTCAGCGGGCTGCTGAAGGCGCGTTCGGTGCCCTCTTCGCGGAGGATTTCGTATTGCTCGTCACTCAGAATCGCGTGCCATTCACTGTCGCTGTGGGTCACTTCGAATGCCTCCTCTGCGCGGGCTTCACTGATCAGCGCAGCGCCTGTGGAAAACTTTGGCAGCAGGCCGATCGCCAAGGCTGCCACCCCCACTCCACCGCTGACTGCCAAAAATTGCCGTCGTGAAAACATGACCGTCTCCAAAAATTCCAGGGGCCTTTGATGGAACACAGCCTAGGCTTGAGGGGGTCGCCAAATCCTCACGGGAAGTTAAACAATTCGTGATAACTCGGGCTCCGAAAAACCCGCACAATGCGTCATGCAATTTTGAACCTTGCGATTGCTGTCCTTGTAGGAGCCGGCTTGCCGGCGAAGGCGATGTATCAGTCACATCAACTGTGGACGTGCCGCCGTCTTCGCTGGCAAGCCAGCTCCTACAAGGTTTTCGTTAGCGCCATTACGCACAAACCTCGCCAAAGGATGAGCTGGATGGAACAGACCAAACGCGTCCTCGTGGTCGAGGATGACCTGCATATCGCCGACCTGATCTGCCTGCATCTGCGTGATGAGCAGTTCGAGGTCGTGCACAGCGCCGACGGCACCGAAGGCATGCGCCTGTTGCAGCAAGGCAACTGGGATGCGTTGATCCTCGACCTGATGCTGCCCGGCGTCGATGGCCTGGAAATCTGCCGCCGCGCCCGGGCCATGGCGCGCTACACGCCGATCATCATCACCAGCGCACGTTCCAGCGAAGTGCACCGGATTCTCGGCCTCGAACTGGGGGCCGACGATTACCTGGCCAAGCCGTTTTCCATGCTTGAGCTGGTGGCCCGAGTCAAAGCGCTGTTGCGCCGGGTCGAGGCCATGGCGCGCAATCTGAAGATGGACGCCGGCAGCTTGCTTGTGGACGGTTTGGCCATCGATCCGATCACCCGCGAAGTGTCCCTCGACGGCCGTCGCCTGGACCTCACGCCTCGGGAATTCGACTTGCTGTACTTCTTCGCGCGCCAGCCCGGCAAAGTGTTTTCGCGCATGGACTTGCTCAACGCTGTGTGGGGTTACAGCCACGAAGGTTACGAGCACACGGTCAACACGCACATCAACCGCTTGCGCGCCAAGATCGAGACCGATCCGGCGCAACCGGTGCGCATCCTCACGGTGTGGGGCCGCGGCTACAAGTTCGCCACCGGGGAGCAAGCGCAACCATGAGGCTGACCCTGACGCAACGCCTGTCCCTGGTGTTCGCCGTGCTGTTGCTGGTGTGCTGCGGCACCTCGGCGTGGTTGCAGGTGCGCTCCAACCAGCTGCATGAACAGGAAGTGGTGCAAGGCTTGTCCCGGGACCTGGCCCAGCACATCGCCAGCGATACCGTGCTGATGGACAACAAAGGCCTGATGCCTGACGCCGTGCGTGATCTGTTCAGCAAGCTGATGCAGGTCAACCCGAGTGTCGAGGTGTACTTGCTCGACACCGAGGGCAAGATTGTCGGTAGCGCCGCACCCGAAGGCCGGATACGCCGGGAACGGCTCGACCTCGCGCCGATCCAGCGCCTGCTGCGGGGCGATGCCTTGCCGATCCTCGGCGCCGACCCGCGCAGCGTCGATGCGCGCAAGGTGTTCAGCGCCGCGCCGTTGAAGGTCGACGGCAAACCGGCCGGTTATCTCTACGTGGTATTGCTCGGCGAAGACCACGACCGTTTGGCTGCGCGGGGTGCGACCAGCGCGGCACTCAATACCGCCCTGCTGTCCATCGGTCTTGTCGCGTTGCTGTGCCTGATTGCCGGTCTCACGGCGTTCAGGTTGATCACCCGGCCCTTGCGCCGTTTGACCGAGACCGTCAGCCAGTTCGACATCGATGGCGTCCCGGTCATCCCGGCCCTGCCCGTCGCTGTGGATAAAACCGCCAGCCACGATGAAATCGCCATTCTCGACGCCACGTTCCGCCAGATGCAGGCACGCCTCGGCGAGCAATGGCGCTCCCTGACCCGCCAGGATCAGGAGCGCCGCGAACTGGTGGCGAACATCTCCCACGACCTGCGCACACCATTGGCCTCACTGCACGGCTATCTGGAAACCCTGTCGCTCAAAGACGCGACCCTGTCCCCCGACGACCGTCGCCGCTACCTGGGCATCGCACTGGATCAAAGTCGCAAGGTCGGCGGGTTGGCGCAATCGCTGCTGGAGCTGGTGCGCCTGGAACATGGCTTTGTGCAACCGGTGCTGGAGCGCTTTTCCCTGACCGATCTGGCCCAGGATATTTTCCAGAAATTCGAACTGACCGCCGAGGCGCGTCAGGTCGAATTGAAGGCCACGTTCGCCCCCAACGTTTCGGCAGCCTGCGCCGACCTGGGGTTGATCGAGCGGGTGCTTACCAATCTGTTCGACAACGCCCTGCGCCATACACCGCCAGGGGGCGAAATCGAACTGGGCTTGCGTGTGCAAGGGGCGTTCATCGAAGTGACGGTCAGCGATACCGGACCGGGGATTGCTGCGGAACTGCGTGAAGGATTGTTCCTGCGGCCGTTCAACATTGGCGGCGCCCGGCGCGATGGCGGGTTGGGATTGCGGATCGTGCATCGCATCCTGCAATTGCATGGGTGCGAGATTCAGTTGATCGATGTGCCGGGACGCGGGGCGACCTTTCGATTCTCGTTGCCGATCGATGAGGAAACGGCGACAGCGTTGGCGGTGCGCTCGATGAACCTCAATACACCGCGCCAGGCCTGACACACCGTGGCGCGGCCATCGCGAACAGGCTCCCACAGAAAAGCAAAAAGATGACCAGCCGCCTGTTCATCCGTGACAACGCCGCCCCGGTCCAATAGATTAGGCGACCTGAAAAAGCCCCCGGGCTTTTTCGCCCCTATTCAAGTTATAGAAGTAGTGAAATTTCAATGTCCGATTCCAACACCGCCGAAACCGTAGCCAACCTGTCGTCCAAAGCGGAATACGAAAACTCCATCAATCTTTCACAACACGTGCCCCAGGCCAAAACCATCAGCGAGATGGTGCTGGACGCTTTCCAGTCCACCCGCGAAAGCGACCAGATCCGCGAGCTGCGCGCAGCGATCCGCCAGGCCCACGACAGCTTCGACGATGACAAAGCCTACGAACTGATGGGTGAACTCAAGCAGCTGAAGGATGCCGAGGCAGCAGACATTGCGGCCCTGGAAGACCTGAGCAGCAAGTTCCCGATCAGCCGCATCCTGTCCAGCTTCAAGGACGACCCGGCGTTTCAGGAAATCGTCTACGGCCTGGCGCTGAAGGTGCTGAACCAGACGCATCAAGCCATCAGCAACCCGAGCAGCAGCAAGAGCAAAGCCGCCAAGGCCAAGAAAGAGCTCGAAGTGTTCACCATCAGCAAGGACGACATCAGCGTGACCTTGCCGTTGCGCACCCCGCGTTCGCGTTTGAGCGTTGACCGCGAAGCGCTGGAGTTCCTCGGGTTCACTTTCGTGGGCGAAGGCGACGAAGCGGAGCTGGAAAGCGAGACGTTCCTGGACAACAGTGGCGCCGAGCAAGCGGTCAACCGCAAGAACATCATCACCGCCCTGCAACAGCAGACCGCGTTCGACGGCTATAGCATCGCCGCGCAGTAACCCGACCTCTCACACTTGTGGCGAGCGAGCTTGCTCGCGCTGGGCAGCGTAGCGGCCCCAAAAATCTCAAAGTACAGCCGATTTTTGTGAGTGCTCCGCACTCAAGCGGGAGCAAGCTCCCTCGCCACACATTCCTCAGCGACTGACGCAAGAACCCCGCCATCCAAACGGGGCTTTTTATTGCCCGGGTTTCGGGCAAAACCGCGATTAGTCTTCCAGTATCCACAGCAGGACAACACTTCCCTTCACCCCTCTGCATCACGGGTCCGCCTGCGGGGAGCGTCAACTCACTTTCCAGCCAAGACCTCAGTGGTGCAACCTGCTGAGGTCATCATGAACACGACGCCCTTGTACCGTCAGTTGGCCAACCATTACCTGGACGCCATCCGCAGCGGCACGCTGAAAACTGGCGAACGCTTGCCCTCGATCCGCCTGATGATGGAAAAACACGCGGTCAGCCTGTCGACCGCCGTGCAGGTGTGCCGGGAACTTGAGGATTGTGGCGTGCTGGAGGCGCGGCCACGCTCGGGCAACTACATCCGCCAGCCCGACACCTTGCCCAAACCCACCTCGATCCCCCTCCCGCCAACGATGGATTCCGGGGCTTACGTCGGCATTCATGAACAGGTGTCCTCGGTGCTCAAAGCCAGCCAGCGCGCAACGATCAAGGTCAACTTCGCCAGCGCCTACTGCGCAGCTGAGCTCTATCCGCTGAAGACACTTCAGGACAACCTGATCAAGTCGCTGCGCTACGACTCGCACCTGCTCGGCGCGACGGGTTCGACGTGCGGCAATAGCGCGTTGCGCAACGTCCTGGCGCGGCGTGCGCTGACCACCAAGACTCATCTGGTCGCCGAGCGAATCGTGATCACCCACGGCGCGACCGAAGCGATCAACCTCGCCTTGCGCGCCGTCACGCAGCCCGGCGATACCGTCGCCGTGGAGTCGCCGACCTTCTACGGCCTGCTGCAGATTCTCGAAAGCCTGAACCTGCGGGTGATGGAAGTCCCAGCCTCGGCCCACACGGGAATCAACCTGGCGGCCCTGCAACTTTTGCTGCAAGGCCCCGAGCGGATCAAGGCGTTGATCGTCATTCCCAATCTGCACAATCCGTTGGGCAGCATCATGCCCGACGCCAACAAGGCACGGCTGGTGATGCTGTGCGCCGAGCACGACACGGTGCTGATCGAGGACGACACCTACGGCGACCTGGTGGACACCGAGCAACCGTTGTCCACGCTCAAACACTGGGACCAGACCGACAACGTGATCTATTGCGCCTCGCTGAACAAAACCCTGGCCCCGGGCATACGACTGGGCTGGATCAGCGCCGGAAAATGGCATGACCGCGTGGAGATGCTTAAACACGCCCAGTCCCGAGGCTGCGAAACCTTGTCGCAACTAGCGGTCGGAGCCTTCATGAAGACGCCGTCCTACGAACGTTACCTGCGCCGTTTGAGGAAAACCCTGACACTGCAACGTCGGCAGATGAGCGAGTCGATTACCCGATATTTCCCGCTCGGCACCCGCGTGACCAACCCACAAGGTGGCACGTTGTTGTGGGTGGAACTGCCCCGTCGGCATTCATCCATGGCGTTTTTTCATGAAGCGCTGAAGGTCGGCATCCAGATTTCACCTGGGGATATCTTTTCCAATACCCGGCACTTTTATCACTTCGTGCGAATGGGTTGCGGGGCACCGTACTCGCCGCGGATCGATGAGGCGCTGGAGACGTTGGGCAAAATCCTCAAACATCAAGGTTGACCCAAACCCTGCTCGCGAAAGCGACGTGTCAGTCACATCAATGCTGAATGGGCCGCCGCCTTCGCCAGCAAGCCGGCTCCTACAGGTTTTGAATGTGACTCAGACTGGGGGCTGGTGCAGGCAGATGATATGCGGGTCATCTTTCCAATGCGCAAAACGCTCGGCGATCAGCGGATCATGACCGGGAATGACGTGGTCTTCGCCATCGGCCAGACGGTCGATCTCGCTGAACGCTTCAAGGGTTTGCGCCAGGTCATCGAGGATCGGAAACGGGCTGCGTTCACGAATGTTGACCCACAAATGCGCGGCATCCGACGCCAGCACAATCCAGCCACGCGCCGTGTTCACCCGCACCACCTGACTGCCCGGTGTATGACCGCCCACCGGGTGCAACGTCACGCCGGGCAGTACTTCAACCATGCCGTTGTGCAAGCGCATCCGCCCCTCGAACAACGGTGGCAGCGCCGACATCACATCCTCGACTTCGTAGGTTTTATTCACCGTGCGATGAGCCATTTTCGGCCCGGTGCAGAAGCGCAGTTCCGCTTCCTGCAAATGCACCGTCGCCGTGGGAAACAACCCGAGATTGCCGGCATGGTCCCAATGCAAATGCGTGAGGACAAGGTGCTCGACCTGCGTCGGATCGATGTCCAGTTGCCGTAGGGAATCTTCCGGCAGGCGGTACAGCTGACGATTGCGCCGGTCCGCCGTGGCCGGTTGAAAACAGGTGTCGACCACGATCACCTGCTCCTCGTTGCGGATGACCCAGAAGTAATAATCCAGCGGCATTGGCGCATTCGGATCGCCGCAGCACGCGTCGTAGAGAAAGTTCTCCTTGGCGGTGCGCTGGGCATTGGCACCGACACGGATGGCGAACACTTCGTACACAGGAACGGACATGAACACCTCCGGGGATCAGGCCGCAGCCGTGGCTTTGAGGGTCGGACGGAAGTCGAAATCGATCTGGTCGCTGATGCCCAGGTCCTGCGCCAATTTATGCAGGCCACTGTAGTCGCGCATGATCGTCGCGTTTTTGTTGCTCTCGCGAGTATCGGCAATGATCAGCGCCGCGTCCTCGACCCCAAGCTGCGTCAGGATCGCCTCCCACATCGAGTAGTCCTGAGCGATAAAAGCACTCAGCGCCACCGACAGGTTGCGTGCGAAAAATGCCCGCTGCTCGGGCTGCATGTTGGCGTACATGACCTTGGCCACTTCCGCCAGCACCTTGCTGTGGGCGTATTCGTCGCGGTTGTGCAGTTCGGCGACGCGGCGGTTTTGCGGCTGGATCGTCTGGTCGTCTGCCAGCAAATCCAGATAGGCGTTAACGCTGATTTCGGCCACCACCGCGAAGGTGATCGCCGCCAGATCCCGCTGCCATTGCTCGGGCAGTGCTTCGCGCTGGGCCTTCAAGCGCAAGTACGTGACCGAGGGCGGCAGGTCCAGATCCTGATCAAGTGCGCGATCCAGTCTGGTTCGCTCGATGGCACGCAAATGCATGAGCGTGTGGTAGTGCTCATCGATCAAGGTCTGCTGCATCGCCTCGCGAAAATGCCAGTCGTCCTTGCCCAGGTATTGATTGGCAATGACGCTCAGCGCCGGGTTCACCACGAGTTCTTCGGCGGTGACGGTGCGCAGGTTGTAGCCGATCCAGCCCCAGGTCACCACGCGGCTCTTGAGTTCGTCGTCCAAGGCCTGGAATTTGGGGTGATGGAAAAACGGCACCATGCACTCCGGATAATCCGGGCGCGCCGGGTCGAATACTTCGTCGACCTGGCCCCTGTCCGGCGAACACACCGTGGCACGCTTGGTCCAGGCCTGATTGAGCCGCACGATCAGTTGATGATCGACCTGGGCGATCTCGATTGCTGTCTGCATGACGCGATACCTGTAGGACGCGTACCCGCCAAGGGGGACGCCAAAAGAATAATGGGCGACGGAAAAATCAGGCCAGCCAGTAGCGGGTCAGGTTGCGCGCCGGGTCAGTGTAACGACTGCGGGCATGAATCATTCGCCAGTTGTCCCAAATCAGCAGGCAACCGTCTGGAATCAGCACCGGAACGTTGTGCTCGACGAAGTACGCTTCGCCGAGCAGCGCAAATCTGGCCAGTGGAGAAAGGTTGTGGGCGACCTGCGATTGCTGCAACGCCTCTTTCGAAGGATTCACATCGCCGTAGTGAAACTGGTTGTAGCTGAAGCGGAAAATGTCCCCGTCTTCGGTCGGCGTCAGGATGTATGCCTTGACCCGGGTTTGCGCCGGTTCGCCCGGTTTGGCGGTTGCGACGAATTCCACAGGCGTGTCGTCGAGCCATTCACGCAGTTCCGGTTCGTATCGCTCAAGCGACTTCAAGAACGCGTAACCGTCGACCAACCCCGTATGCCCGCCCCCGCAGGTCGCCTGCTGATGACAATGCAGTGCCAGATAACGCGGCGGCGGTCCATACACCGGCGCCTCGGTATGCGGACCGATGCCGTTCATGCTCTGCGAATACGGCAGATCTTCGTAGCCCGCTTTGCGGGTGATGGCGAACGCCGTCTGACCGTTGAACTGCGGAATGATCGGACCAAACTCGTGCAAGGTTCCTACGACATCATCGGCAAATTCGTCCGGGGTCAGCACCGTCCAGCCTAGGGTCGATAATTCTTCATGACGATGGCCGAGCGAAACGTAAAGTTGAGACGCAACAATCCCTTGATCTGACATGGCGAGGTTCCTGACAGGTTATTCGGCGTTGACGGTTGAGGTGTAAGCGGCAATGAAGTCGCGGCAGGCATTGCCCGGTCGATAGTGCTGCTGGTCGATGCTCTGCACCGGGGTGATTTCGGCGGCGGTGCCGGTGAGAAAACACTCGTTGAAGTCGCCCAGTTCCGTAGGCAACATCGTGCGTTCAATCACTTGATAGTCCAGCGCCCTGGCGAGTTCGATCACGGTCTGGCGGGTGATGCCGTTGAGAAAACAGTCCGGCACCGGCGTGTGCAACGTCCGGCCTTTGACGAAGAACACATTGGCGCTGGTGGCTTCGGCGACATGGCCACGCCAGTCGAGCATCAAGGCGTCGTGGTAGCCGTTGTTCTCGGCATCGTGCTTGCTCAGCGTGGCAATCTGATAATGCCCGGATGCCTTGGCTTCGAAGGGGCTGCTGCTCGGTGGCGGACGGCGCCACGTCGCGGTTTTCAAGCGAATGCCGGCCATGCGTGCCGCCGGGTCGAAATAGCTCGGCCATTGCCAGCAGGCGATCGCCACATGCACGCGATTGAAAAGCGCCGAGGTGGAAATCATCTCACTGCCGCGCCAGGCCACCGGCCTCAGATAACCGTCGACGACGTTGTTGCGATGCAGCAATTGGCGACTGGCCGCTTCGAGCTCGGCGGGTTCAAACGGGATCGTAAAGTCCATCAGCTGCGCCGAGCGATATAGCCGTCCGGTGTGCTCGCGCAACTTGAAAATCCTGCCGTTGTACACGCGCTCACCTTCGTACACCGTGCTCGCGTAATGCAGGCCATGGCTCAGCACATGCAACTGCGCCCGTGACCATTCGACGAACTCGCCGTCGAGCCAGATCACGCCTTCGCGCTGATCAAACGGAATGCCGCTCATATCCTTATTCCTCTGAATCGTCCTACGCCGTTTGCAGCAGGACCGGTATCAATTCGGGCGCCGTTGCGAACTCGTTCTGAAAGAAAAACGAGCGCTCGCCAAACGCCGGTCGCAAGTCATCGAACCAGGTGACGTGCGGATCGAAACGCGCATAGAACGTGCGCAACACCCAGTGCGGATTGCGTGCCTGCAAGAACTGCAAGACGAAGACTTTTTCCCCGGCAACGGTCTCGATGCCGTTGATCAACACCTTGCCGTAGAAGGTGCTCATGGACGGCCCGCGCACCGTGCGCGCCAGCCCGGACACCGTGCGATAGGCCGCCTGAAAGATCTCGAACGCCCGGGCCAATGGCATCGCGAAGTAATGGCTGGGGCCGGTGTCCCGCTCGACAAACATGTAATAAGGCACCGCACCGAGCCGCACGCCTTCGGTCCACAGCGCCGCCCAATCGGCCGGATTTTCGTTGATGTGGCGGATCACCGGTGCCTGCATGCGCACGGTCGCGCCCGTGGCGCGAATGCACTCGATGGCTTGTCGGGCGATGTCTTGGCGGATCTCCACCGGGTGGTTGTAGTGACCCATGATCGACAGGTTTTTCCCCGCCGCAACAATCCGCCGAAACAGTGCCAGCAACTCCGGTGCGTCCTTGTCGCTGACAAACCGCTGCGGCCAGTACGCCACGGATTTGGTGCCGATACGGATGCTCTTGAGGTGTGGCAATGCCAGCAGCGGCTCGATGTACCCGGCCAGCGAACGGGTGTTCATGATCATCGGATCGCCGCCGGTGATCAGCACGTCCGTGACTTCGGGGTGTACCCGCAGGTAGCTCACCAGCTCCAGGGATTCACGGGCGTTGAACTTCAGTTCTTCCTCGCCAATGAACTGCGCCCAGCGGAAACAGAACGTGCAGTACGCGTGACAGGTCTGGCCAGCACCGGGGAAAAACAGCACGGTCTCGCGGTATTTGTGCTGGATGCCCGGTAGGACTTTTCCGTCGAGCACGACGCTGTTGTGGGTCAACTGCCCCGCCGGATGCGGATTCATGCGCAGCCAGATCGCCTCGATCCGACGCTTGATTGCGGCGCTGTCATCCTGCTCGATCAAGTGCTTGAGCGATGCGTATTCGTCCGGCAGCAACATGTCCTTGTGGGGAAAGGTCATGCGAAAAATCGGATCATCCGGGATGTTGTTCCAGTCGATCAGCGTGCCCAAAACGTATTCGTTGGTGCGAAACGGCATGACGCGGGCCACGACGGTCATGGCTTCCTGCAAGGCCGGCGTCAGTCGGTGCCAGTACGGCGTGTCGCGAATGGTGCGTGCGTTGTAAGGCTTGTAGCGTTCGTGCTCTGACAGTCCTTGCATGACAGCGCTCCTGATGATCGTTTTACGCGATGGCCGGCGCTTTGCGCGCGATGTCCATCCATGCCCGAACGCTGTCGCGATCCCACTGGCGATGCACATACGCCGCGAGTCGAGAGGGCACTTGATCGCCATTGGCGACCAGCCGGTTGAGCATGATTGCCAGGTCGGTGTCGGCGATGCTCCAGTCACCGAACAAGTGCTCGGCACCCTCCTCCAGCAAACGGTCGGCGACGAAGAACAAGCGCTCGACAGCGGCCCGGGCGTCGTCAGACAGCGGCGTGTCTTTTTTGCCGAAGTACACCAGGTCAAACGGCCGTTCTTTGCGAACGACCAGCAAATCACTGCGCAGCCACGCCTGAAGCTGGCGGGCGCGAGCGCGCTGTCGGGGGTCTTGCGGGTAGAGTTTTTGGGGGCCTGGGGAGAGTTCGTCCAGGTATTCGGCAATGGCCGAGGATTCTGACAGTGCGAACGCTTCATGAACTAACGTCGGAATTTTGCAGGTCAACGAAAGATCACGGTAATTCGCTTGATAATGTTCACGCGCCTTCAAGTCAAGCGTTACAAGTTCAAATGAACGTTGTTTCTCCTTGAGCGCCACAAACGCTGACATTGCAAAAGCGCTGACATAATCCGCACCGAGATACAGTTTAAACTTTGCACTTTCCATTTAAGCCTCCCTTGCACTAACCACATTAATCCGTTGCATGTGAAGCGATCGTAGTAAGTCGATCAGGCGCTGAACAGATACAGAAAATGTCTGTTTCTATCGATACAGACACTGAAAAGCGTCAATCGCCAGACGGCTTTTTGTGAACGCGACAGAAACGAAAAAGGGAGTCAGCGAACGCGGACTCCCTGGTGTGCAGCAGAGGGGAAATTACAGCTGGCGGGGGATCAAACCCACATTGTCGGCATGATTGGAAAGCAGTGCCATCTGCGGCATGTTGCTGATGTTAAGCATGGCCAGCGGCTCGGTGGCGCTGGTATTGGCGAAGCCGTGCCGGGTCCAGGCCGGCACCAGTAACACGTCGCCAGGGCTGATGCTCATGGCATCGGCATCGCCCAAGGTCAACGCGCCGCTGCCGGACTGAATGATGAACAGGTGCCACCAGGCATGCGCATGCCCATCGAGCGTTGAACCGGGCATCAGCCATTGCATGGACACCGCCATTCCGGGGGTCAACTGGCAACCTTCGAGGCTTTTCTCGTGGGCCAGGGCAACAATATCAACGTCGCTGCCTTCGAGAGTAGCGCGCATATCGGCCAGTTCAGCACCTGTCCACACACGGGGTTTGATCGGCTGTTGGTCTAAACTTTTACGAAAGTCCTTATATGAAAAAAACGCACCTTTAACGTTATTCATTTCCGTTTCCAACATCGTCTGCGCTAATGAGTCTCCTGACCTTAGGCGAACCCTTCAGCACTGTAAAGCGAGCAACTAACACTCATAACACCGACGGCCGCAACGCCACGATCATATCAATTTCAATCGCTGCATTTTTTGGCAGCTGATAAACGCCCACCGTGGTCCGTGTATGTTTCCCGGCGTCGCCCAATACGTGACTGAAAACATCCGACGCACCGTTGGCGACTTCACTGAGGTCGACAAAGTCTTCCGTGGAGCGCACATACACCGTGACCCGAATCAGCGACTTGATCTTGTCCAGCGAACCAATGGCATCGACGATCAGCGCCAACCCTCGCATCGCGCTGATGCTGGCGGCCGCTTGCGCATCCGCCATGGTGAGGTCTCGTCCCACCCGGCCCGGATAGTGGATTTTGCCGTTCATGCGCGGCACCAGACCGCTGATATACAGTTCATCGTGGTGGCGAATCAGCGGCGCGTAATGCCCACCGGCGGTGTTCTCACCGTAAATGTCATAGCCGAATTCCTTTGCCAGCGCGATGAAGCGTTCATCACAGGTCATGTGTTCAATCATTTACCCAACCCTCTTTTCAGTACTGCAAAAAAAACATCAATCCTGACGACTCAACTCACAGCCCTGGCCGGCGATGCCAGGATGGTGATTCCCACCCTTGATTCGATCGCCTCGGCCAGGCGCAACAGGTCGTCGCTGAGCTGTTCGTAGTGTTCGTTGAACAACACGATGTGGCCGATGAACGAGAAGTTGTCTTTCACCTCGGCGGTGACCGAATCACCGATTTGCTTGCTCAGCACCGCCTCCACCAGATCGATGTTCATCGACCGGGCCAGCGACTGGACATCCGGTACATCGCGCAAAAGCCCGACGGCCGTCGCCCGGAGCAGGCGAATGCCGCAGTAGCCGCGAGGCGCCGGATCATGGCTGACGACCTGACCTTCCACGGCCCAGCGAACCCAGCGCTGCCATGGGTCGAAATCGGCGAATGCGCGCTTGGCCAGGTCCCAGATGTGCATGCCACCGGGGCGCATGTTGGTTTCCACCGCCGAGGTGCGATGGTTGGCCCTGTGGAAAATTTCGTTGTGCCAGGCACCGTTGTCCTGCGAAACCAACCCGGCCATGTGGCGGCCGGCAGCCATCAGCCGAATCTGCACATCGGGCGTCAACGGCGCGGGGACCACTTGCTGAATCTCGGCGCGGTAGGCCCCTTCGGTGGTGGTTTTTTCGGTGATCCAGGTGCTTCCGGCGACAAAGTCCCAGCTGTATTCGCGAGCGTTCTGGATCAGCTCTTCGAGCACGATTCCGCCCTCGCGATAGGGCTTGAGCGCTTGCCAGGCGTCGTCGCATTCGGACGGGTGACGGATGACGCGGCAGCCGCGGCTGGCACCTTCGCAGGCGGGCTTGATGAACGCCTTGCCGCCCAGTTCGACGACGCGTTGGCGCAGCTCGGCAAGGCTCTCGACCCGAATGGACAACACCGGGCGGTAGTCCTCGGGCGAGGTAGTGGCCGCGGCTTCGAGCCTGCGGAAGATCTGTTTATCCAAACCTGCCCGCGCCTCGGCCGGGGTGATACCAGGCAAGCCGAAATGACTGGCCAGAGCCGCCCCCAGCAACACGCCGCGATCCGAGAACGGCAACACGCCGATCAATTTCCAGCGGTCGGCATTCAGGCAACCGACCACCCATTCAAGGGACGCCGCCACGTCGCTCTCCGCCAGCGATGTGCTGCAGACATGATCGGCCACTTGATCATCATGAGGTTGAATGTGCTCGACCAGCAGGATCAGCCTCGCGTCGTACATCGATTTGCAGAGATCGCGCAGCTTCTGGATATCGTGGACCCGACTGCCGTTGTACCCCACCACCACTACGCATGAAGTCGTATTCATAATGCCCCCGACTTGCAAATTGAAAACCGACGCGGTGATGACTCAGTCATGCAGCGACGCAATGGACTTGCGATTGAGCCAGTACCAGACCAGGATCCCGCCAGCGCCGATAGCGGCCAGCACCAGAGCGTTGTAGGGCGGCGGCATGACCCGCATGATCAGCACCGTCAGCCCGGCACCAACGCCCAGGGACACCTCTTTGACGAACATGTTGTTTTGCTTGACCGAGAAGTAGTCGAGGTGGCTGAACGCGCATTCGGCGATGGACAGCAGCGCCACCCAGATCAACGCGCCGACCAGGGTTTCGACATGGAACGCGGCAGGGACAGACAGCACGGCAAATCCGCCGGCAATGATCCCGATCACCGCCAAGACCTTGAAGCGCCCGGTGCGCTCGATCAGCTTCATGACCGGCACTTGCGCGAAGACCACGACGGCACTGTTGAGGATCAGCATCAGGCCATACCAGACCGGCAGTTCGCCGGTCTCCAGCAGGATCGCTTGCGGCAGGATCGAGAACACACCGAACAGCTTGATGCCCATGATGATGCCGGCAATGATCCACGGCAGTTTGTTGCGCCAGCCGCTGCCATCCTGGCTGGCCGGACGGGCCACTGCGGCTTCAGTGGTGAACGTTGCCCCCATCGCGATGGGCAGGCACAGCAGGACGAAACTGGCGGCGCCGAGGAAAAACATCGTTGGGGTCAGTAGCGGCGACAGCAAAATGAGCCCTGCCAACAGGCTGCCCATGTTCATGGCGACACGGTTGTAGGCCGCACCTTCCTTGGTTTGCGCCGCTTCGCTCTTGATCAGGTAACCGGCAATCGCAATGCCGTAGGCAAACAACGCCGCGGCAAACATGATGACGCCCTGATTGTGAGTCACCGCCAGCAGCACCAGCCCGAGGGCAGCGCACAGCAGCGTGACGCCCAAGGAACGGCGACCGAGGACCAGCAAGGTCAACGGCAACAGCAATAACAAGGCCCGATAACCCAGGGCCAGAATGCTGTTGGTGGCGGTATCGAGCCAGACGTTGGCCTTGCCCAGCACCGCAAACAGCGCCACGGCCGTGATGATCCGAATGGTGAACAACCGCAGGTTGATCACCGGTTTCGCCACGACGGCGGCTGTTTCTACACTCATCCAACACCTCTTGAACCGGGTGACTGTGCAACCCGGCAAC
The DNA here is from genome assembly GCF_900187435.1 of Pseudomonas sp. Irchel s3b5. Taxonomy (NCBI): domain Bacteria; kingdom Pseudomonadati; phylum Pseudomonadota; class Gammaproteobacteria; order Pseudomonadales; family Pseudomonadaceae; genus Pseudomonas; species Pseudomonas sp. Irchel s3b5. The sequence goes on along the minus strand of NZ_FYDY01000007.1, from coordinate 202,670 downwards.
GGTCGACAATCCGCAAACTCTCCAAAGTGATAGTAGAAAGAGATGCCTGTCTTGGTCAGAGCAAGTTCGTATAGAATCCAACGAACTTTACTGCCGGAGAGACCAGTAAAATGCAGGTTCAGCGCGCAGTGATCGCCGCGATCGAGTTCCAGCCGGGTGTGCCGCTGGTGCAGCAGATAGTTGATCAATTGGCCGTGGCGATCAGCCAGGGCGGCCTGCCCCACGGCTCCAGGCTGCCGCCGATTCGCGAGCTCTCCGACTTGATGAACGTGGGTAAATCCACGGTGGTTGACGCTCTGGATCGCTTGCGCGCCAAGGGCCTGGTGGTGTCACGCCAAGGCTCGGGGCACTACGTGCATCGCTCCATCACCACGGTCCAGACCGATTCCGGCCCGGACCTGCTCCCGCAAGACACTCCCAGTGTGGTCCGCCGCGCCGTACTTCAGGACAACGGCGCGCTGCGTCCGGGTGCCGGTTTCCTGCCTTCTTCGTGGCTGCCTGCCGAAGAGTTGCTCAAAGCCGTACGCGGCACCCTTCGCGCGACGGCCCTGCGCATGGGTGAATACGGTAACGCCAGCGGTTACCTGCCACTGCGCCAGGCCTTGCAGGTCAAGATGTCGACCTTGGGCATCGAAGTGCCGGTCGAGCAGATCATCACCACCGCCAACACCGTACAAGCCATCGACATGCTGATGCGCCTGCTGGTCAAACCCGGCGACACGGTGCTGCTCGACGACCCGTGTTATTTCACGATGCACACCAATCTGGCCTGGCACGGCGCCAAGGTCATCAACATCCGCCGTGATTGCGACGGCATGGACCTGGAAGCGTTCGAGCAACTGTTGATCACCCATCGTCCGGTGCTCTACATGACCAACAATGCCCTGCACAACCCGACCGGGCATTCGTTCACCTCGACGCAGGTGTATCGCTTGCTGGAGTTGAGCCATCGCTACAATTTCCACATCCTCGAAGACGATTTGTACTGCGACATGCAGCAACGCCGAACGCCGCGTTTGGCCGCGAGCGGGTTGGACAACGTGTCTTATGTTTCAGGGTTCTCCAAGACCCTGACCGCCAACAGCCGCGTCAGCTTCGCGGTGGTTTCACCATTACTGGCGGCGCGGATGGTGACCCTGAAAATGGCCTGCGGTGGCATGACCTCGGAAATGGCCGAGCAAATTATCTGCACCATGCTCAGCGACGGCAGCTATGCCAAACACATGCGACGCACGGTGGATCGGCTCTATGAGTCAAACAGCCGCGTGGCAGCGTGGCTGGGCGAAGCCGGGTGTTCGGCGTCGTCGCTGCCCGGCGAAGGTTTGTACATCTGGACGCGATTGCCGGATGGATTCCAGGCCGAGTCCCTGGCCAGAAAGGGCCTGGAAATAGACCTGGTTTTGGCGCCGGGAACCTTGCTCAGCAAAGCGGCGGATGCCAATCAGTTCCTGCGATTCAACGTGGCGCACAGCGATCACGTGCAGGTGCGGGAGCGGTTTTTCCGGTTGCTGGACAAGCCGCACAAATAACTAATCACCGCCAACCCCTGTGGGAGCGAGCTTGCTCCGGGCGGCGATCCGACGATGGGGTCGTCACATCCAGCATCAATGTCGCCTGACACACCGCTTTCGCGAGCAAGCCCGCTCCCACAGGGGATTGCAGTGTCCAACACATCCCGGCCAGCACAAGGCCACGATTGTGCGTTCCGATACCCACCGCTAACTTCGACCCGTCGCTGCCAATTCAGCGACCGGGCCTGAGAACCCGGGTAATATATCGGCGCCTCAATGTCGAAACACGATTACAGACTTTTGGATATCTGACTTCGTGCAATGGCGGCTGTGCGTGGGAGGCCTTCGGGTCTGCCGGTTTCTATATTTCCCGGTTCTCAGCCTGCGCATAGCTGCCACCCATTCGCCTGAGAACGAATGGGGCAGCTCTACTGAAATATAGGAGTTGCTCAATGACCAATCCCCAAGACCTGAAAACCATCGGCCTCACCCCTTTCTCCTACCTCGCTAACGAACCACTGTTTCGCATCAACCGTGGAGTCCCGATCATTCAGGCCCTCTCACACGCCTCCGACCTGCTCCACCTCGCCAAACTGCTCGCCTCAGACGCCGCCATGGTCCGCGACTCCGACCGACACGCCTGGGCCTCGCATTTTTTGCAGGACATGAGCAAAGCAATCATCGACGACGTGGTGAAGGTGCTCGATGCACCGTGTAACAACCGCACGTAAATGAAAAAGCCCCGCCATTCTTTCGAAAGCGGGGCTTTTCAGGTGTTCGCTGACTCAATCAAACCACTGCCAGTCGATCCACCATATCCGGGAATTTCTCCACCAGCCTGATCAACAAGGCAGCCTGAGCGTTGGGCTTCGACTTTTCCTGCTCCCAGTTTCTCAAGGTGCTGGGGCTGGTTCGAATACGTTTGGCAAAAACCGCTTGAGACATGTGCAGCTTTTCCCGTAGCGCGACGATTTCTTGCGCCCCCACTTCTGGAGCCGGAATGTCCTCGATGGACGTATTGCGTAGCGTAATCTTGCCTTCGCGTTGAGCCGCCATCTCATCAACGCCCTGCATCAACTCTGCAAACAGGTCGCGTTTTTTCATGGGGTACCTCGTTTTTTCAACTCTGTCTCTATAGCTTTCTTGAGCACCTTCTCTTGGTCGGCGGTCAAATTCTCAAGCTCATCTTTGTCATAAATTGCAAACATCCAGAACTGGCCATCATTCATAAGCCAATAATAGATAACCCGCAAGCCACCTCGCCTACCTTTACCTCGGCGTCCATCTGCCCAGCGCAGCTTTCGGAACCGCCTGTTCGAGGCATGACATCACCCGCTTGCGGGTTCAACTGCATGTGCGACTGCAAAGCACGATACTCATCGTCCGTCAGATAATCGCCAACGGTTGCAGTGAAGGATGTGGTTTCGAAGAATACGGTTCGCATCAGCAAAATATAGTCAACTTGCTTATAGTCATGCAACCGACGAATCATCTTCCTGACGAGCAGTCCTTGCGATTTGCCCCAACAAAAAGCCCCGCTCTTCTCTCAAAGGCGGGGCTTTTCTTTACAGCATCCGACGCTTAAGGCGCGTACGTCAGCAGCAACTCACTCGGCACTTTGAAGTCCAGGGACATCATCACGCTCAACGCGGTAATGGTGAAGATCGAGAACACGAACAGTTTGCGTGCCCAGACCGTGTCATCCACTGCCTTGTAGCCGGTCCAGGCCATGTACAGCCAGTACATGCCCATGGCCGCGGCGACGGCGAGGTAGCTCATGCCGGCGTAGCCGCTGAAGGTCAACATCAAGGTCGCCACGAGGAAGGCCAGGATGTAGAGCAGGATGTGCTTCTTGGCCACCTGGATGCCGCGCTTCACTGGCAACACCGGAATCGATGCGGCCAGGTAATCGTTGAAGCGGAAGATCGCGATGGCGTAGGAATGCGGCATCTGCCACAGGCTGAACATCACCAGCAGGGTCAGCGCGGCCATGTCGAAGGTGTTGCTGACGGCGACATAACCAATCACCGGCGGCATGGCGCCCGACAGACTGCCCACCAGCGTGCCGTGAACCGACTTGCGCTTGAGGTACAGGCTGTAGAAGCCGACGTAGATCACGAAGCCGATGACCGCGAACAAAGCAGCCAACGGGTTTGCCACCTTGTACAACAGCGCAACGCCGGCGACACCCAGGACGGTCGCATAGATCAGGGCCAGTTTCAGGGAGATCAAGCCCTGAACCAGCGCCCGGTTCTTGGTGCGCTCCATCTTCAGGTCGATGTCGCGGTCGATGCAGTTGTTGAACACGCAACCGGAGGCAACCACCAGGGACGTGCCGATCATCGCGGCCAGGAAAATGGCCAGATCGACATGCCCTTTGGAGGCCAGGAAAAATCCGCCTGCCACAGAAAGCACGTTACCGAAAATGATCCCCGGTTTGGTGATTTGGATAAAGTGCTTGAGGGACATGCGGACTTACCTCACTTCGCCATCATGAACGTGTGGATGCTGAACATGATCCACAGCGACAGGCCAACCAGCAGGACGATCACGATCGCGGCGAAGACAAACGCAATCACGTTGTTACGCTGAGCGGCCGAGCGGTCCAGGTGCAGGAAGTACACCAGGTGCACCAGCACCTGGATCACGGCGAAGACCAGCACGATCAACAGGGTGATCGACTTCGGCAGCGATGGGTACATCACCAGACCGAACGGGATCAGGGTCAGGATCACCGACAGGATGAAGCCGATGGCGTAGGACTTGACGCTGCCGTGACCGGCGTCGTGGCTGTCATGGGAGTGTGTGTTAGCCATTTACATAGTCCCCATCAGGTAAACAACGGTGAATACGCAGATCCACACAACGTCCAGGAAGTGCCAGAACAGGCTCAGGCAGCTCAGACGGGTCTTGTTGGTCGCCGTCAGGCCTTTTTTCTGCACCTGATACATCATGATCGCCATCCAGATCAGACCGCTGGTCACGTGCAGACCGTGGGTGCCGACCAGGGTGAAGAACCCGGACAGAAAGCCGGAACGGCTAGGGCCGTAGCCTTCGGAGATCAAGATGTGGAACTCGTTGATCTCCATGCCGATGAAGCCGGCACCGAACATGAAGGTCAGGGCCAACCAGCCCAGGACCTGTTTCTTGTTGCCCCGGTAGAACGCCAGCATGGCGAAACCGTAGGTGATCGAACTGAACAGCAGCAGAGCGGTTTCGCCCAGTACGTATGGCAGTTCGAAGATGTCGTGGCCCGACGGGCCACCCGCTACGTTGTTAACCAGTACCGCGTACGCCGCGAAGATCGACGCAAACAGAATGCAGTCGGTCATCAGGTAGAGCCAGAAACCGAATACGGTCATCTCGCCCGAGTCGTGGTGATGGTCATCATGCCCATGTCCATCGACATGGGTGTGTCCAGCATTGGTCACTAAGTTCGACATGGTTTAAGCCTGTTCCAACGAGGTTTCAACACGGGTGGCGGTGGCCGGGATTTTCCCTGCCGCAACCAGACGCTTGTGCTGCTCGGCTTCGATGCGTTCGATCACGTCGACCGGCACCATATAGCCTTGATCATCACGGGCCGCGTGGATCACGAAGTAGATCACGGTGCCGGCCAGGCTAGCGATTGCCAGCCACCAGATGTGCCAGATCATCGCGAAACCGAACACGGTCAACAGAGCACCCATGACCACACCGGTCGCGGTGTTGTTTGGCATGTGGATCGGCTGGTACTTGGCCGGGGCCTTGTACGCGGTGCCGTCTTCCTTGGCTTCGGTGAACGGATCGACGCAGTCGGCTTTTGGCAGTACGGCGAAGTTGTAGAACGGAGGTGGCGACGAGGTCGACCATTCCAGGGTGTGTGCATTCCACGGGTCGCCGTGCTCGCACATGTTTTCCGGCTTGTTGCGGTCACGCACGCTGACGTACAACTGGATCAGCTGGCAAGCGATGCCGACAGCGATCATCACCGCACCGAACATGGCGACGTACAGGTACGGCACCCACTCAGGGTTGGTGGTGGCGTTCAGACGACGGGTCATGCCCATGAAGCCCAATACGTAGAGCGGCATGAACGCGACGAAGAAGCCGGTAATCCAGAACCAGAACGCTGCCTTGCCCCAACCTTCGTGCAGCTTGAAGCCGAACGCTTTAGGGAAGTAGAACGCGAAGCCTGCGATGTAGCCGAATACCGCGCCGCCGATGATCACGTTATGGAAGTGCGCGATCACGAACAGGCTGTTGTGCAGAACGAAGTCAGCACCCGGGATGGCCAGCAGTACGCCGGTCATGCCGCCGATGGCGAAGGTCACCATGAAGCCCAGGGTCCACATCACCTGACTGGTGAAGCGCAAACGGCCCTGGTAGATGGTGAACAGCCAGTTGAATAGCTTCACACCCGTCGGGATGGAAATCAGCATTGTCGCCAGACCGAAGAAGGCGTTGACGCTGGCCCCCGAACCCATGGTGAAGAAGTGGTGCAGCCAAACCATGAAGCCCAGGATCGAGATTGCGCCCGATGCGTAGACCATCGAGTGGTGGCCGAACAGTTTCTTGCCGGTGAAGGTCGAGATGACTTCGGAGAAGATACCGAACGCTGGCAGGATCAGGATGTACACCTCAGGGTGACCCCATGCCCAGAACAGGTTCACGTACATCATCGGATTGCCACCAAGTTCATTGGTGAAAATGTGGAAATCCATGTAACGGTCAAGCGTCAGCAGTGCTAGGGTAGCGGTCAGGATCGGGAACGAAGCCACGATCAGGACGTTGGCCCAGGTGCAGGTCCAGGTGAAGATCGGCATGTCCATCAGCTTCATGCCAGGGGTACGCATTTTCAGCACGGTGGCCAGGAAGTTGACCCCCGTCAGCGTTGTCCCCAGACCCGATAGCTGTAGCGCCCAGATGTAGTAATCCATCCCCACGCCAGGGCTGTATTGCAGGCCCGACAGCGGCGGATAGGCAACCCAGCCGGTCTTGGCGAATTCGCCGACGCCCAGGGACAGGTTGATCAGCACCACGCCGGACACCAGCAGCCAGAAGCTCAGGGAGTTCAGGAACGGGTAGGCAACGTCACGCGCGCCGATCTGCAGCGGCACTGCAAGGTTCATCAGGCCGGTGAAGAATGGCATCGCCATGAAGATGATCATGATCACACCGTGAGCGGTGAAGATCTGGTCATAGTGTTCAGGAGGCAGGTAGCCAGGCGAACCCTCGGTGGCCATGGCCAGCTGGGTACGCATCATGATGGCGTCGGCAAAGCCGCGCAGCAGCATGACCATGGCGACGATGATGTACATCACGCCGATTTTCTTGTGGTCGACCGACGTCAGCCACTCGGTCCACAGGTAGGTCCACTTCTTGAAGTAAGTGATACCCGCGAACAGTGCCAGACCGCCGAGCGCGATCATGGCGATGGTCACCATTACGATCGGCTCGTGGAACGGGACCGCTTCCCAACTTAATTTACCAAACATCGTTTACTCCTCTGCCCCGGCAGCTGAATGCGAGTCCATGTCCGTAGCGGCCACTTCCTTCTCTTTCTTCTCGTGCTTCACTTTCGGACCTGGTTTCATGCCTTCGTACTTGTCGACGATGGTCTGGAACAGGTTCGGCGTCACCGAGGAGTAGAGCTCGACTGGGTTGTTCTGGCTCTGCTTGGCAAGGGCTGCGTATTCAGCTTGTTCAAGCTGTTTAGGTGCCTTTTTGACTTCGCTTACCCAGGCGTCGAATTCTTCCTGGGAAGTGGCGATCGCCTTGAATTTCATACCGGTGAAACCGGCGCCGCTGTAGTTGGCGGAGATACCGTCCATTTCAGCGTTTTCGTTGGCGATCAGGTGCAGCTTGGTCTGCATGCCTGCCATCGCGTAGATCTGGCCGCCCAGCGCAGGGATGAAGAACGAGTTCATCACGGCGTCGGAAGTGATCTTGAAGTTGATCGGGGTGTGTGCCGGGAACACGATCTTGTTGACCGTGGCGATGCCTTGTTCCGGGTAGATGAACAGCCACTTCCAGTCCAGCGCGACCACTTCGATGGTCACCGGCTTCACGTCGGATTCCAGCGGCTTGTACGGGTCAAGGGCGTGGGTCGACTTGTAGGTGACGTAACCCAGGGCAATGATGATCAGCACCGGAACAGCCCACACCGCGATCTCGATCTTGGTGGAGTGGTTCCATTTCGGGGTGTAGGTAGCGTTGGTGTTGGACGCGCGGTATTTCCAGGCGAACAGGAACGTCATGACGATGACCGGAACCACGACCAACAGCATCAGCAGCGTTGCGGTGATGATCAGGTTTCGCTCGTCCAGACCAACCTGGCCCTTGGGATTGAGCAAGGTCATGTTGCAGCCTGACAGCAGCAACGTGCCGATCAGCGGCAATAAGCCTAGTAGTCTGGGGTACCTGTTTTTACTCATCTCACGACCTCTAAAGCAGCTTGCGCAATGCAGTTGGGTTTTGATCGCCAACACTTCACCCTGCCAAGGGTTGGCATTTTTCTTGGATTGAATAAGGGCCTGCCCGTCGTGCGTCAGACGCGTTTCGACAAATCCTGGGCTAGCGGTGAGTTCTTATTCGAATTCGTGGTCAAAGGCCTTGTTACAGACCAATTCCATTTGGTGCGGATAGTTGGAGGCACCGACACCTGGGCGTCGCGTGAAGCTCTCTCGACACTTCTCCTGCTCAGCACCTGGTTAAGGATTGAGCAGTGCCGGGAATTCAGTGCGGGCGATTGTAGATATGTAACGTTTTATAAACCATGTCTCATCCCGAAATAATTTTTATCCGAACCGGCAACAATCATTCACCATTTTCGTAAAAGTGGCGCATCTTATCGAAATACATTCTCAACAAAAACACCAAAATTAGTAGGTCTACCTTCCGCGATTCAGACAGGTCGGAAGGCTTTGCCGGCGCCCACGACCTCGCCAGAGCCCCTATGTCACAAGGGCTTTGGCAATTCGTCAGGCATTGTTAAAACGGGCTGTTTCAGATCGACATGACTAAATCGTGAAATTCCCGAATGCGGCCAATTCCGTTACGTAATCAGGCGCTAATCCCGCACTCTGTAATGCCCTGCGACACACGCACTGTGACAACGTGTCGCACACGTGTCGCACCCTCGACTGACGCCTGTCACGGTCTTCTCACTCGAGCCCTGAAATGCGTTCGCCCATACGAAAAAGCCCCGGCCCTTTTATCGAGGGCCGGGGCTTTTTTTGTCCGACAAAAATGCGTCAGCAGCAGACCTTAGCGCAGTGCTTTACGGTTTCGCGAGGTCAGCAGCGGTACCAACACCACGATCAGCACGAAGGCGAACAGCGCCCACTGTGCCAGCGACAGACCGAGGATCGGCGGGTACGGCGTGGAGCAGAAACCGTCGACCTGAAAGCCCAACGGGAAGATCTTCGCCAACGGCAGGCCATCTACGATCGGTTGCAGCACATCGATGCCGCAGCTGACCGCCGGATAGAACTGGGTATAGACGTGATGCCCGGCAACGCCGACACCGGCCAGCGCGCAGATCACCACCAGGGTCTCAAATACCGTGATGCTGCGACGCGAACGCATGGCCGCACCAATGAAGGCAAAGATTGCGATCAGCAGCAGCGCATACCGTTGCAGGATGCACAGCGGGCAAGGCGCTTCGCCCAGGACAATTTGCATGTACAGCGCACCGCCGATCAGCGCCAGGCAAATGATGCCCAGCAACACCAGATAGCGCCGTTCACGGCCCAACCGCATGGTTTCCTCGCTCATCGTGTTTCCCTTCAATATCCGAATGCCCGCCAGTCTACACGCTGATCCGGACCTTTGAGAGTCAGGAACGTGTCCGGGGGATTCGGGGGAATAAACGATAAGGCGGTTAAGAAGGGATTAACTTTCCAACTTTCTTCAGCTCAAGACCGAGGTGATGCAATCGCCGGCAAGCCACGCCCACAGAGTTTTGTGTCGGTCCTGATAGATGGGAACGACACAAAACCCTGTGGGAGCGTGGCTTGCCCGCGATGAAGGCGACGCGATGAGTCTGGATCACCGCGCCCGCCGACTTACTCCAGCGCCGCAGCCGGCCCGAAGAACTCGTAACGGCTCTGCTTCTCCGGCACACCCAAGGCTTTCAGGTGGCGTTTGACGGCCGCCATGAAACCTTTCGGCCCAAGGAAATAGGCATCCAGATCGCGCTCTTGCGGCAGCCACTCATGCAACTGCTGCTGACTCAACAACCCGACCTTGTCCGCCGCCGGGCTCACGCCGTCATCCTCGGAGTAGCAATAGAAGCGCTTGAGTTGTGGATGACGCTCGGCCAGCCCGTCGATCCAGTCACGGAAGGCATGGACACTGCCGTTGCGTGCGCAGTGGATAAAGTGAATCGGCCGCTGGGTTTGCAGCGCCGCTTCGAGCATCGCAATGGTCGGGGTGATGCCGACACCGCCACTGATCAGCACCAACGGCTTGTCGCTGGCACTCAAGGTGAAATCGCCCGCTGGCGGGAACAATTGGATGCTCGCACCGACTTGCAACTGATCGTGCAGGAAGTTGGAGGCACGACCACCCGTTTCACGCTTGACGCTGATGCGGTACTGGCCCTTGTTCGCCAGCGCCGACAGCGAATAATTGCGACGGATTTCTTCGCCATCAAGGGTCAGTTTCATGCCGATGTACTGGCCGGGTTCAGCCGCCAGAATCGGGCCTTTGTCCGCCGGCTCGAAGTAGAAGGAGGTGATTTCCGCGCTCTCTTCAACCTTGGCCGCGACGAAGAATTCCCGCGCTCCGCGCCAGCCGCCCGGTGCTTGTTCCTTTTGGTCATAGATGCTGGCTTCGGCACCGATCAGGATGTCCGCCAGTTGACCGTAGGCCGCGCCCCACGCCGCAATCACTTCTGGTGTGGCGATTTCTTCGCCCAGCACTTCGGCGATGGCCCGCAACAGGCAGCTGCCGACAATCGGGTAGTGTTCCGGCAGAATCTGCAGGGCCACATGCTTGTTGATGATCTTGGCCACCAGGTCGCCCAACTGGTCGAGCTGGTCGATGTGGCGCGCATACATCAATACGCCGTTGGCCAGCGCCCGTGGCTGATCACCGCTGGCCTGGTGGGCCTGGTTGAACAACGGGCGGACTTGCGGGTATTCGGAGAGCATCATGCGGTAGAAGTGAGTGATCAGCGCTTCACCACCGCTTTCGAGCAACGGCACGGTGGATTTGACGATGGCACGGTCTTGAACGCTCAGCATAAGGTGACTCCAGGACGACTGACTGTTTGCTGTATACGTATCAGTTTCCATGCCAACTATTAAATCGTTATAAATCAACAGCTTGATAACTCTATAGTCATTTAGACACGACGTGCTTTATAGTCATACCGACTACATGGAGTCACTATGACTGCAAAATCCCTGCTGACCGCACTCTTGCCACTGGTCTCTGACCTGTCCCGCGAACTCCCCGAAGGCGAGCGCTATCGACGCCTGCTCGAAGCGATGCGCGCCCTGCTCCCGTGCGACGCGGCCGCGCTGCTGCGCCTCGATGGCGAATGGCTGGTGCCGCTGGCCGTTGACGGTTTGAGCACCGACACACTGGGCCGACGCTTCAAAGTCAGCGAGCACCCGCGTTTCGAAGCGCTGCTTGCCAGCCCGGGACCGACCCGTTTCGCCGCCGACAGCGATCTGCCCGACCCGTATGACGGTTTGGTCGATGGCCTGGATGATCATCTGGAAGTCCACGACTGCATGGGTTGCCCGCTGTTTATCGATGAGCGTCCGTGGGGTTTGCTGACACTGGACGCCCTCGACCCCGAGCGTTTTGAACCGATCGAACTGGATGCCCTGCAAGCCTTCGCCAGCCTAGCCGCCGCGACCGTCAACGCCGCAGAACGCATCGAGCGATTGAACAATCGGGTGGAGGACGAGCACCAGCGCGCCGAGGTCTATCGCCAGGCCAGCGGTCAGCAGACTCGCGAGATGATCGGCCAGAGCAAGGCGCACAAGCGGCTGGTGGAGGAAATCAATCTGGTCGGCGGCAGCGATCTCACCGTGCTGATTACCGGCGAAACCGGGGTCGGCAAAGAGCTGGTGGCCCAGGCCATTCACGCCGCCTCGCCCCGCGCCGACAAGCCGATCATCAGCCTCAACTGCGCCGCACTGCCGGACACCTTGGTGGAGAGCGAGTTGTTCGGCCATGTTCGCGGCGCCTTCACCGGGGCGATGAATGACCGTCGCGGCAAATTCGAACTGGCCAATGGCGGCACGCTGTTTCTCGATGAGGTCGGCGAGTTGTCGCTGACGGTCCAGGCCAAATTGCTGCGCGTGCTGCAAAGCGGTCAATTGCAGCGACTGGGCTCGGACAAGGAACATCAGGTCGACGTGCGCCTGATCGCGGCCACCAACCGCGACCTGGCCGAAGAAGTGCGCAGCGGCCGCTACCGTGCCGACTTTTATCATCGCCTCAGCGTTTATCCACTGCTGGTCCCGGCCCTGCGTGATCGCAGCCGTGATGTGCTGTTGCTCAGCGGCTACTTCCTGGAGCAGAACCGCTCGCGCATGGGCCTCAACAGCCTGCGCCTGAACGCCGATGCGCAGGCGGCACTGCTGGCCTATGACTGGCCCGGCAACGTGCGCGAACTGGAGCACCTGATCGGCCGCAGCGCCTTGAAAGCCTTGGGCAGCTGCAAGGAGCGACCGAAAATCCTCAGCCTGAGTGCGGCCGATCTGGACTTGCCCAACGCCAGCGCCGAAACCGCCGAAGTACAACCCGCCGCTGCCATGATGGATGCCGTAACGGGCGATTTGCGCGAGGCCACCGAGCGTTACCAACGCCAACTGATCGGCGCCTGCCTGGAGCGGCATCACCACAACTGGGCCAGTGCGGCCCGTGAGCTAGGCTTGGATCGGGCGAACCTGGGGCGGATGGCCAAGCGGTTGGGGATGAAGTAAATGAGTGTATCTGGCGATAGCCACTTCTGTGGTGAGGGAGCTTGCTCCCGCTCGGCTGCGCAGCAGTCGTATTTGTTGCCGCCGAGCTCTGCCTGATGGAATGCAGGGGGGAGTGCTTCGCCCTCCAGCGGGAGCAAGCTCCCTCGCCACAAAGTTTCACCGTTTGGTCCGAGATGAGGCACTCCCCCTAAAGCCTGCCCCAAACAAGTCGATAACCCGGCATCAATAGCTGTCGTCGATCCCGCGACAGCCCATCACCTTTTTCCCGAGAAGGTTCTTATGTCCACCACCAAAGCCCGCGCAGATTCACTTTCGCTTCTGCTGTTTACCTTGCGCAGCGGCAAGTTGATGGCGATCAACCTGCTCAAAGTCAGCGAAATCATTCCCTGCCCGCCGCTGACCAAGCTGCCGGAGTCCCATCCCCACGTCAAAGGCATCGCCACGCTGCGCGGTGCGTCGCTGTCGGTGATCGACCTCAGCCGTGCCATCGGCGAGCGGCCGCTGGAAGACCCGAACGGCGGCTGCCTGATCGTCACCGACGTCAGCCGCTCCAAGCAGGGCCTGCACGTGCAAGCCGTGAGCAAGATCGTTCATTGCCTGACCACCGACATCCGCCCACCGCCCTTCGGTTCGGGCGGCGGGCGGGCGTACATCACTGGCGTCACCTCGGTCGATGGCACGCTGGTGCAGGTGCTGGACATCGAAAAAGTCATCCACGGCATCGCCCCAGTGCAAATCGAAGCAGCCCCGACCGAACTGAGCATGGAAGACGCCGAAATCCTGGGCAGCGCGCGAATTCTGGTGGTCGATGACAGCCAGGTCGCCCTGCAACAATCGGTGCACACCCTGCGCAACCTCGGTCTGCAATGCAACACTGCCCGCAGCGCCAAGGAAGCCATCGACTGCTTGTTGGACCTGCAAGGCACTGCCCAGCAGATCAACCTGATCGTCTCGGACATCGAAATGTCGGAGATGGACGGCTACGCGTTCACCCGCACCCTGCGCGAAACCCCGGATTTCGCCCACCTTTATGTACTGTTGCACACCTCGCTGGACAGCGCGATGAATGCCGAGAAAGCTCGAGTGGCGGGAGCAAACGCGGTGCTGACCAAGTTTTCATCACCAGAACTGACCCAGTGCCTGATCACCGCGGCCAAGGCTGTCGCCGAGCAGGGTTATTGAGTCTTGACTGAAGATTTTTGTTGGTTAATGCGGCGCGACCTCACTGAAGCCGTGCCGGCCATCAATTGGCCTGCGGATCTGCAATTGACTGAATACCGCCCCGAACTCGCCGACGCCGTGCACCGTTTGATGGAACTCGGTTATCTCGATGGCGGCGGTCGCGTGGCGACATTGGACATGTGGCAACGGCAATTCGAAACCGACCCGGAATATGACCCGGCGCTGTGTTTCATCGCCCTGGACAACGAAGGTGTCGTGGGCGTGTGCCACTGCTGGACCAGCGCCTACATCAAGAATCTGGTGGTGCATCCACGGTTCCAGGGGCGGGGACTGGGGCGAGCGCTGCTGTTGCAGGCCTTCAAGGTGTTCCAGCAGCGGCGCGAGGGTTTTGTCGACCTGAAGGTGAGGGAAGACAACCTTCAGGCGCGGCGATTGTATGAAAGCGTTGGCATGCGTGCGATCCGCCGGGAGCCGATTCCACTCTGATTCCGCTGAATCGCCGTCTCATGACCTCGGATGCGCATTTATCCGATGGAAATCAACTCGCACATTCCCCTGAACACCGCCGTGAAGGAGTGTCCGCCAGAATCCGGGGAAAAAGAGCCCGAGTTTATTGTCGACGACCTGGCTGGGCAAACGTTGCCTGAGTGGGGCAGCGAATGGCTGTTCCATGTGTCGAAGGCCTAGCGCTTACCCATCGACCGACGAGTCCCCGGCGGTGCCATTCCCGGGGTTTTGGTGTGGCCGTTCTTGGCGCCGTTTTTGTACCACGGCTGGTTGGAACCCTTGGCGGACGCCAGCTCACCCGGTTTGAACGGGAACTTGAACGCGGGGATCTCGGCTTGGGTTTCGCTGTCGGCGCTGGAGTCGACGCTGTCTGGCAGCTCTGCCTGTTCGTCGCTCAAAGCGTCGGCGACCGGCGGTTGTTTCGGGGAAGTCATGAAAGCTCCGGGTGATGCATAAAGTGTCGGGCCCGGTGAGCGAGCCGCGAAAGGCGCCAGTATAAACGGAACGGCAGCGACAAGCTTCAAGCGGCAGGCTTCAAGTTAAAAGCAATGGGAGCGGCTTTTTGACTTGCAGCCTGCCGCTTGAAACTTGTAGCTTGCTAAGCATTCTTCACCGCCCCGACGAGCCTGCCTCCCATGAAAAAGACTGTCCTTGCGTTCAGCCGCGTCACTCCTGCAATGGTTGAACGTCTGCAACAAGACTTCGACGTCATCGTGCCGAATCCGAAAAACGGTGACATCAATGCCCAGTTCAACGAAGCACTGCCCCATACCCACGGCTTGATCGGTGTGGGTCGCAAGCTCGGCCGTGCGCAACTGGAAAACGCCACCAAACTGGAAGTCGTCTCCAGCGTTTCGGTGGGCTACGACAACTATGACCTGGCCTACTTCAACGAACGCGGGATCATGTTGACCAACACGCCGGACGTGCTCACCGAAAGTACCGCCGACCTGGCGTTTGCCCTGTTGATGAGCAGCGCCCGCCGCGTTGCCGAGCTCGACGCCTGGACCAAGGCCGGGCAATGGCAGGCCACTGTCGGTGCGCCGCTGTTCGGTTGCGATGTGCACGGCAAGACCCTGGGCATCGTCGGCATGGGCAATATCGGAGCGGCCATCGCCCGACGCGGTCGACTGGGGTTCAACATGCCAGTCATCTACAGTGGCAACAGCCGCAAAACCGAGCTGGAACAGGAGCTCGGTGCACAGTACCGCAGCCTCGATCAATTGCTGGCCGAAGCTGATTTCGTCTGCCTGGTGGTGCCGCTCAGCGAAAAAACCAGACACTTGATCAGCCACCGAGAACTGGCGCTGATGAAGCCCAGCGCCATTCTGGTGAACATCGCCCGTGGCCCGGTAGTCGATGAACCGGCACTGATCGAAGCGCTGCAAAACAATCGGATTCGCGGTGCAGGGCTGGACGTCTACGAGAAGGAACCCCTGGCGGAGTCGCCGCTCTTCCAGTTGAAAAACGCCGTAACGTTGCCGCACATCGGTTCAGCCACCCATGAAACCCGCGACGCGATGGCCAATCGCGCCCTGGACAACTTGCGCAGTGCCTTGCTGGGCGAACGCCCTCAGGACCTGGTCAACCCGCAAGTCTGGAAAGGTTGATGTAAAAAGGGGCAGGTGTTGATAACACCTGCCCAACTACAAACAGAATGATGCCACTTGAAAACAACGCCAAACAAACAACCCATACACACTCTGAAATTCAGTCCGCCATCAAACAAACGCACCACGCGATAGACTCCATTTAACTTTCCGAACCTGACCGGAATTAAATGGAGAAACTAAAAGTTGAATCAACTCACCACCAACCAACTCATCAAAATCAGCAAAGTCGCCCTGATGCTTTTCTTCAGCCTATTTGGGCTGCTGATGATGCACAGCAACTTCACCGACTATTCCACCAATTACGAATACCTCGGCCACATACTGAGCATGAACACCACTACCGATAACGAGAAATACAGCTACCGGGCCATTACCTCGCCGATGCTCCACCATCGAATTTATTGGTTGATCATCACATTGGAGGTCATTTACACCACACTCTGCATCATCGGAACTTTTAATCTCTACAGAAACATAAACACCAGCGACGAGGCATTTCACGAATCAAAAAAGCCCGCCATTATTGGATTACTGATTGCAATCTTTCTTTATTACATTTGCTTTCAAGTGATCGGCATCGAATGGTTCAACATGGATGAATCAAAAGACTGGAACTATAAGGATTGGGCGCGAAACATTGTCGACTTCATATTACCGCTATTGTTCTTTACCGCTTGCAAGATCGAGCGCTGAGTAGTGAGGCGCTCGATCTCGCAGCGTTAGGCCAGTTTGCCGCTTCCCTGCACCTGCGGTACTCGTACTTTACGAAACACCAGGACGTTGCCCGCCATCACCAGTAACAGACCCACCAATGCCGGCGCAGTCCACTGATAGCCCTCGGCAAACGCTGACACGTTGAGCGCCACTACCGGGAACAGAACGGTGCAGTACGCGGCACGCTCCGGCCCCATGCGCCCAACCAGCGTCAGGTAGGCGGTGAACCCGATCACCGAGCCCGGAATCACCAGATACAACAACGAACCGATGTAGCGTGCATTCCATTCCATGTCGAACGGAATGCCTTTGACCAGGCACCACACCGAGAGCATGGCTGCACCGTAAGCCATGCCCCAGGCGTTGGTGGTCAGCGGCTTGAGACCGGCCTTCTGCTGCAGGCTCGAGAGCATGTTGCCCGCCGAAAAACACAAGGTCCCGCACAACGCCAGCCCCAGGCCGAGCAAGGTTTCCGGGCTGGCAGTGTGCCCCGCGAGTTCAGGCCAGAACAACAAACCAAGCCCGAACAGCCCCAGCGCACCGCCCATCAAGACGTTGCGTGCGATTTTCTGGCCGAAGAACACCCGCGCGTTCAGCGCGTTCCACAACGTGGCGGTGGAAAACACCACCGCGACCAGACCGCTGGGGATCCATTGGCTGGCGGTAAGAAAGCACATGAAATTGATGCAAAACAGGCACACACCTTGCGCCAGACAGATCAGATGCCCACGCCGGTTCATCACTTGCAGCCGTCGGCTCAACAGCAAGATCACGAACAACACCAGCGCAGCGAGGCCGAAGCGATAAACGATCGACACGGGAATCGCGACCACGCCCAGTTGCCATTTGAGGGCAATCCAGGTGGTGCCCCAGATCAGCACCGTCAGCAAATACAAAGACAGGTTCATGACAAAGCTCCTCGATAGGGAATCAGTGTCCTGCGCCTCGCCTCGGTGCACTTGCATAAACTTGCGGTTTTGTCCGGCGCCGGGCTGGCAGGCGAACGGCTACGGAGTAGGATGCAAGGCGTTGGATGCAGGTGTTAGAGAGCAACGATCATGGCTGCACTGGATACCCTACAAGTTTTTCAAGCCCTCAACCGCTCGCCCAATGCTCGCCTCGAGCACAGCGCCGAGCTCGGTGACGGCTTGTCCGCAGCCTTGTGGAGCAATCATCACGACGCCCAGGATTACGAAGCGCCCAGCCACCACACGTTGTCTTGCTACCTGGCCGGCGGCACCGGGACCTTTCGCCGCGACCAGCCCGGCAACATGGGTGGCCCGAACAAATTGTGCATCTTGCCGGCCGATCACCAGTCAGGCTGGGTAATCAACGGTGACATTCGCCTGGCACACCTGTATTTCAGTGCCGAACAATTTGCCTTGGGTTGCGTCACTCTGCTTGATCGCGAGCCCCGGGAATTGCAGCTGCGCGAGCAAACGTTTCTCGAAGACCCACAGCAAGCCCAGCGCTTTCGACAGCTGATCGCCCTCAACTGGGATGAGCCGGGTGAACGCGTGCTCACCAGCAGTCTGGCCCATGAAATGCTCAGCCATGCGCTGCTCAGTCAGGTCAACGTGCGTCAGGGTTTGCGCCTAAAGGGCGGGCTGGCCGCGCATCAACGTCGGCACTTGGTGGCGTTCATCGACAGCCACCTGGCCGACGCCATCAGCCTGGGCCAACTGGCGGCGCTTTGCGCACTGTCCGAGTACCACTTTGCGCGGATGTTCCGCGAAAGCTTTGGCCTGCCACCCCACCAGTATGTGCTGGCGCGGCGTCTGAACCGGGCGCGGGAGCTGCTGCGTTCGACATCCCAGCCGTTGGGTGAGATTGCGCTGGCCTGTGGGTTTTCCAGCGCCAGCCATTTCACCAACCGGTTTCGCCAGGCGCTCGGCGGGACACCCGGTGAATATCGGCAGGCGTTCTTGCGTTAGCCCCCCGGTGCCCCCACCTCTGGACTGCTTTTCCTGTAGGAGCAAGCTTGCTCGCGATGAACGATAACGCGGTCTACGAGCACCTCCACAAGCGCAGCCACAAAAAACTCACTCACTACAGGGCACAAACCAAAACGGGCCTGCATTCGCAGGCCCGTTTTTAGTGGGAAGGTAAAAGTGAATCAGGTGTCAGCCGTTAAGCGCTGCCTGTTCGTTCTCAAGAAACTCTTCTTCCAGCAGCTCATCAGCGCGGCGCTCGAACGGTACGACAGCGGCGCGTGGCTTGCCGCGCAATTTGCCGAACAGGTGTTCCAGTGCATGCTCGAGCTTGTCGGCAGCCCCGTCTATCGCCAGTTCCAGGTTGGCGGCTTTATGGGTGACGGAAATTGGTTGATGGCCTTTTGGCCGCGCCTCCAGTTGGCAGCGTATATCGTGGGGACCGGGCTTGTCGCCGTTCTCGTCCCGCAGGTGGACCTCGACACGTGTCAGGTCTTCTTCGTAGCGTTCGAGCGTGCTCTCAATGGTAGTACGTACCCACTCCTCCAGTCGTTTACTGCCTTGAATATGGTTATCGCTATTGACTTGGATTTGCATAGTTCATCCCTTATTTCAGCTAGCTCGCGAGAGGCCGGTCAGCTAAGCCCTTGGGCGTCATCACCGTGACCTCTTACTTACACAATCGGTCTGTACGCTGAACAATTCAACCCCTGATAAAAGATAAATATCTAATCGCAAAAAAAGCCGGACAACCGGTAAAAGCGCTGGTAAGGTCGGGAGTTGGGTCGCCCTGCCCTCAGGTAATAATTGCTCACATTTGCTGCTCCCCCAACGGGTGCAAGTTTCGGAAAATCCCTGCCTCCTCCACCAACCAATCGTGCACCGCGCGCACACCCGGATGGCTCAGCGCACCCGGCGCGTACAGCAACATGTAGCGTTTGTGATTGGGCACTGCCAGACCAAACGGTACGATCAACGCCCCGCGCTCCAACTCATCGTTGAGCAGAGTTCGTCGGGCAATCGCCACGCCCATCCCGGCAATGGCCGCTTCGATCGTCAGGTGATTGCGATTGAAGGTGTGGCCGCGTCGCACATCGGCCCCTTCGAACCCGATGGCATTTAAGTAAAACTCCCATTCCGCATATTCGTAGCTGCCGCGCCAGGCGGTGATGTCGTGCAACAAGGGGAAATGAATCAAGTCCGCCGGACCATGCAATGGCGGGCGCCCCCGCAGCAGGCTCGGCGCGCACACCGGGAAAATCTGCTCATCGAGCAAGGCTGTGGATAACAATCCGGGGTAACTGCCGTCGTTCAAGTCGATGGCCAGGTCGAAATCCCCTTCGTGCAACGGCACGCTGCTGTCCTCGGCCACCAGACGCAATTGAATGTCCGGAAAACGCTGCTGCAAACGTGGCAAGCGCGGGGTCAGCCATTTGCTCAGAAAGGATGGAATCGAACGCACCCGCAGAATCCCGCTGATCATACCCGCGTCCAGTCGTCGCAACTCCGCATCGATGCTGCCGTAGGCCTCGTTGACGGTGATGGCCAGTCGTTGCCCCTGCGCACTCAGTTCCACGCCACGGGCGCGCCGGTGAAACAGGCGGAACCCGAGACGCTCTTCGAGTTGGCGAATCTGCTGACTGACCGCCCCGGGTGTGATGTGCAGTTCTTCGGCGCACCGGGTAAACGACAGGTGTCGCGCGGCACAGGCGAACACGTTCAGCCAGACATAAGTCTGGGCGTGTAATTGGCGGCTCATCGTTTAGTCCTGCTAAAGGATATCTTAGGAATTTTCGTTGGTCACGTAGGACCTTGGCAGGCAGTATCACCCACATTGCGCTTGTCCTACAAAAATGGCAGCGATTCCTCCTCCATTGCTTTGTATAGGCTTTAGCATGGCTATCAGTGTTTTCGATCTCTTCAAAGTCGGCATCGGGCCGTCCAGCTCCCATACCGTCGGTCCGATGCGGGCGGCTGCAACGTTCGCCCAAGCCCTGGTCGATCAGGGTTTTACCGCCGACGTGCGGCGAGTGGAGATCCGACTGTATGGCTCTTTATCGGCCACCGGTGTCGGCCATGCCACCGACCGCGCCTGCGTGATGGGCCTGATGGGCGAGTGGCCCGACAGCATCGACCCCACCACCATTGATCCACGCATTCACACCCTGCGCGAAACCGGTCAGCTGCTGCTGGCCGGCAAAGCGAACATTGCCTTCGACTGGCAACGCGATCTCCTACTGCTCGACGAGAGCCTGCCCTACCACCCCAACGCGATGTCCCTGACAGCCTTCGGCGAAACCGGTGAACTGTTCGAGCAAACGTATTACTCGGTGGGTGGCGGTTTCATCATCGAAGCGGCGGAAGCCGAGTCGGGTATCGCACCGTCGAGCGATGTGGTGCTGCCTTACGATTTCTCCAGCGCCGCCGAATTGCTCAAGCTCTGTAACCAGCACGGCCTGCGCGTTGGCGAATTGATGATGGCCAACGAACGGGCGTGGCGTAGCGATGCGCAAATCCGCCAGGGACTGCTGCACATCTGGTCGGTGATGCGCGAGTGCGTCGAGCAAGGGCTACGTCATGAGGGCATCCTGCCGGGCGGTCTGAATGTTCCCCGTCGCGCCGCGAAACTGCACCGCAGCCTATTGGAAATCGGCAAGCCGAATGTCATCACGTCCACCTTGTCCGCGATGGAATGGGTGAACCTGTTCGCCCTCGCCGTGAACGAGGAAAACGCCGCCGGCGGGCGCATGGTCACGGCGCCGACCAACGGTGCGGCAGGGATCATTCCTGCGGTGCTGCACTACTACATGAAGTTCAATCCCGACGCCTCGGACGATGACGTCGTCGCCTTCTTTTTGGGTGCGGCAGCCGTTGGCATCCTCTGCAAGAAAAATGCGTCGATCTCCGGTGCCGAAGTCGGCTGTCAGGGCGAAGTGGGTTCTGCTTGCGCCATGGCTGCCGCCGGTCTCGCGGAGGTGCTTGGCGCCACGCCGGAGCAACTGGAAAACGCCGCCGAAATTGGCCTGGAACACAACCTCGGCCTGACCTGCGACCCGGTCGGCGGCCTGGTGCAGGTGCCATGCATCGAGCGCAACGCGATTGCTGCCGTCAAAGCGATCAACGCCACACAAATGGCCCTGCGCGGCGATGGTAAACATTTCATTTCCCTGGATCGGGTGATCCGTACCATGCGCGACACCGGTGCCGACATGCACGACAAGTACAAGGAAACTTCGCGAGGCGGACTGGCGGTGAATTGGGTGGAATGCTGACCGGTTTGGTTGCACACCTGCGCTTTTTGCCCTGAAACGGGCAGGCAAGTGATGACTGGTAGGCGCGAGCTTGCTCGCGATGAACCTGAGGCCGCGGCGGCGTGCCTGGCTAACAGCGTTATCGTTGACGACCATCGCGAGCACGCTCGCTCCGCCTGCCTTGGGCATGTCTCTTGCTACAACCCTGTTGGAACAATGATGGTGATATGGCCGGTGGTCTGACGTTGCGAACCAACCGGATTACGGCCGGTCAACAACTGCACGTTCAATCAGGCGGTGACGCATCATGGACAACCCTTTTCAACTCATTACCGATGCCTTTGCACCGGATTACCAGATCAACCTGAGCATTCAGGGCCTGGACGGCAGCATCATGCTGACCCTTTCCAACAGCGGTCGCATAGTGGCCAAACGGCTGATCAGCACCGAACAACGCAACGACCCCCAACGCCTCAAACGCCTGGTGCAAAGCATTCAGTTTGGTATCGCCATCGAACAGGGCCACAGCGCCATGACCATCCTGGATGCCATGACCGGCGGCGACACCCGGAACCTGCCGCCACCTCGAGGCAACGGCCGGCACCGCCCGACCCTGGGCCTTTAAAGTTCGCCTTTCTCGACCTCGGAATGTTCACTGGAACCCGCGCCAATCTTGCGGTGCGGGTTTTCAATTTTCACCGATGGAAATTGCGACGACGCATAACGCACCACCAGAATCGAAAACGCCAGCAACAGAATCCCGCCGCACAGGTAAATGATGCCGAGGTCGGGTGGGTTGTGGTGCGAGACATTCGAAATCAACAACCGCGTCAGTGCGGTAATCGCCACGTAGATCAGGAAGCGCACGGGCATGTGGTTGGTCTTGAAATAAATCCCGACCATCGCTCCCAGTTCCAGATAGATGAACAGCAGCAAGATGTCATCGATCTTGATGTGCCCCTGTTCGAGCATTCCCAGGAACTCCATCACCGCCGCCCATGCAGTCACGGCCCCAATGGCGAACAGCGCCAGGTAGTGAAAGGTTTCGACGAACAGATTGCCCAGGGACTCGGCCAGTTCATGCACGTTCTGCCGCAGCCTTTCGGCCCAGTTGATTTTCACGATGATGCTTCCTTAGGTCGGCTCGACCGGATGATGCGGGTTGGACGTGACGGTTTTCTGCATGCAGAAAGAAGGCCAGCCCATGATGGCTAGCCACTCGGAAATGCGCGCCGTGGCGTTTGGTCGCACCTCTGCTGGGCAGCGGCTGGTCCACCTGACAAATTCTGAATCCGAACTACATTAAAAAGCCACTACCCAAAGCGCAGGGTTTCGCTTATCCTTTTCGCTGTATATAAATACAGTAGTCGAATCAGACAACTAATGTGAAGGCATGTGAGGTGGTAAATGGCCGTCGAAGTGGTATACCGCAGCAGCCGAGATCTGGAGCGCTTGTTCATGGATAAAGCCGAAGCTGACCGTCATGACAAAATGCTCGAACTGGCTGAATTGCTGGCAGAGGTACTGCACAAAGCCGTTCCGTCCCTGACCGAGCAGCAAGTGGAAGAAGCCGGGATCTACATGGCGAAGAATCGCGATGTGTTCGCCAAGGCGTTCAAGAGCCAGCCGGACGCATTGTCCGAGTTGCTGACGGCACCGGTTGAGGTGGCCCCGGTGGTTGAGTCTGTTGAATCAGCCGAAGCCGAAGCGCCAGCGGTCAAACCCGCAAAGGCACCTAAAGCCGCGAAGTGACATCCGAATTGAATAGGCCCTGAGTCGAATGGCTCAGGGCCTTTTTCATTTTCAGAATCAATGGATCGCAGCCTTTCGCAGGCGCTGCCGAAGTTTGCGATCTTTTGATCACCTATCGATACAACACTTTCTCCGCCAACTCATCCGCCACCCTGGCCGGTGAGCGTTTTTCTGCCTGGGCATGGGCGAAGACTTCGGTCAGTCGCGAGCTGATTTTCGACAGGTGCGCGGTGATGGTCGGCAGTTCTTCGCCACGGTGCTTGAGCGACACATAGATCAACCCGCCGGAGTTGATCACGTAGTCCGGCGCATACAGGATGCCGCGCCGCTCCAGTTGGTCGGCGACTTCCAGATGGGTCAATTGATTGTTCGCCGAACCCGCCACCGCCGAGCAGCGCAGTTGCGACACGCTGTTGCTGTTGAGCACGCCGCCCAACCCACACGGTGCGAGAATGTCGCACGGGGTGCTGAGCAGTGCGTCGTTGGCAATCGGATGTGCGCCAAGTTGTTCCATGGCCAACTGGACCTTGCCGTGGTCGATGTCGCTGACCAACAGTTCAGCCCCGGCCGCATGCAGCTGTTCGGCCAATGCATAACCGACATTGCCCAACCCCTGAATCGCCACGCGCAACCCTTCCAGATTATCGCTGCCCAGTCGGGCCATCGCCGTGCTGCGGATACCGGCGAACACGCCCATCGCCGCGTGAGGCGCCGGGTCACCTGCCGAGGTGGTGCTGGTGACGTGCGGGGTCTGTTGGGCGATGCAATCCATGTCTGCCACCGACGTGCCGCTGTCGATGGCAGTGATGTAGCGACCGTCGAGTTGATTGATGCAACGCCCGAAGGATTCGAATAACGCGGCACGGCTTTCCACATGGACCGGGCGCATGATCACGGCGACGCCTCCGCCCTGGGCCAGACCGGCCAACGCGGCTTTGTAACTCATGCCCTGGGCCAGGCGCACGGCGTCTTCGACGGCTGATTCGTCGCTGGGATAGGCAAGGTAACGACAACCACCCAGGGCAGGCCCGAGTCGGCTGTTATGAATGGCAATGACCGCCTTCAACCCGGTCACCGGGTCGACGCTCAGGTGCAGCGATTCAAGGCGAGTGCTTTGCATGAGAGCGAACATCGTAAGGCTCCCGAATCACTTCTTGTAGTCGCCAGTATAGGCTTGCGCTCAAAAATTGCAGAAGCGCACCGGAATAAGCGAGCCCGCTATAGAAGCTTTCGGAAATAACCCGCAACCACCTTGCGCGGGACTGGACGAATGCCGCAGACGAGGCTAAAACGAGGCATTGCCCGGAGATTCTGATGACCCCGCGCCAATCGTTTTTTGCCTGTCTGCAACGTTCACCGCCCGCGCTGTTCGAGGCGGCGCTGTGGATTGCAGTCGAGCATGACAACGAGGTGAAGCCCGAAACCATTCTGGCGGACTTCAAGCAATTGCAACAACGGGTCAGTGGTGGTTTGCCGATGCTACCCGTAGGCGAGCTGGCCCAGCCGCTGTTACGACGCCTGAATGACCTGGGATTCGCCCAGGACGATGCCACCCCCTTGCGCCCGCAAGTCGCACTGCTCGATAAAGTACTGGAGCGCCGACGCGGACAACCGCTGACGTTGGGCTTGATTGCACTGGAGCTGGCGCATGGCCTGGAGATCCCCCTGGTTGGGGTCAACTTCCCCGGGCACTTTCTGTTGCGCGTACCGGGCGCCGATCATTTGCTCGACCCTTGCGGTGGCCGTCGCCTTTATCCGAACGATTGCAGGGAACTGTTGTACCGCCAGTACGGCCCGAACATGAAACTCAGCGCCGAGCATCTGTTGACCGCCGAGCCGGCGCAGATGCTGCAACGCCTGTCTCGCAACCTGCGCCAGCTGCACTTATCCCATGACGATTTTATCGGTGCCTTGATTGATGCCGAGCGCGTGCTGGAACTGGGTAGCGCCAACGCCTCGGACTACCTGGCCCGCGCCAGTCTGTACCAACGTCTGGATTGCCCGAACGCCGAACGCTTCGACCTGGAACATGCATTACTGCTCAGCGACGACCCGATCCAGCGGATTCGCCTCACGGAACGGTTGGGGCATTTACCGCCCAACTCCATCGTCCACTAAAAGCAAAAGATCACAGCCCATTCTCGTAGGAGCTGCCGAAGGCTGCGATCTCTTTGGATCAAGGGCTATCTGGCTGATTCGCCGGGTGCGCCTTGATGAACGCCGGGTGCGTGGCCGCCAATGCCGCCACTCGCCGGATTCGCGGATACGCTTCAAGGGAGACGTTGAACCGCTCCGCTGCGTACAACTGCGGGATCAGGTAGACGTCCGCCAGGCCCGGCTCAGGGCCGAAGCAGTAACCCTCATCACCGATCAACGTTTCCACCGCCGCCAACCCCTGGCTGACCCAGTGCCCGATCCACTCCACCACCTGCGGTTCGTCATGACCCCACTGTCGCAGCTTATTGAGCACGCTGACGTTGTGCAGTGGATGCACATCGCAGCCAATCACCGCCGCCACTCCCCGCTCATGGGCGCGAGCAGCGAGATCTTTGGAAAGCAGCGGTACCTGTGGATAACACTCCTCCAGGTACTCGATGATCGCGGGTGACTGGATCAACAGTTCGCCTTCGTCGGTGCGCAGGGCCGGAACACGACCTTGCGGGTTGACGTCCAGATACGGCGGCTGGCGATGCTCGCCACCTTGCGGTGCAATCAGGTTGACCGGCAGCGCCCGGTAATCCAGCCCCTTGAGCGCCAATGCAATGCGCACCCGGTAGGACGAAGTCGAGCGGTAATAGGTATAGAGTTCCATGCCCGTCCCTCTTAACGCGCCGGCAGCACTTTGCCGCGGCATTCGCCGAAGCCGATGGAGGCAAAACCTTCGCGGCGGCAACGGCCACGCAGGATGATTTCGTCGCCGTCCTCAAGGAATTTACGCACTTCGCCCGAGGCCAGTTCGATCGGCTTTTTGCCGCCCTCGGTAATTTCCAACAGGCTGCCGAACTGCCCGTTTTCCGGCCCCGACAACGTGCCCGAACCGAACAGGTCACCGGCCTGCAACTGGCAACCGTTGACGCTGTGATGCGCGACCATTTGTGCCACGGTCCAGTACATGTGCTGAGTGTTGCTCAACGTCAGACGATGGGCCGGCAGGTTTTGTTCGCGCATGGTTTCGGTGAGCAGCAACACTTCCAGTTCAATGTCGAAGGCGCCCGCCGCTTGATCGCGCTTGTCGGACAGGTACGCCAGCGGCTGCGGGTCACCCTCTGGGCGTGCCGGCTGGGCACGACGGAACGGCTCCAGCGCTTCGGCCGTCACCACCCACGGCGAGATGCTGGTGATGAAACTCTTCGACAGGAATGGACCCAGCGGTTGGTATTCCCAAGCCTGGATATCCCGTGCCGACCAGTCGTTGAGCAGGCAGAAACCGGCGATGTGATCGGCCGCGTCACCGATGGCGATGGAGTCGCCCATGTCGTTGCCCTGGCCGATCCAGATTCCCAGCTCCAGTTCGTAATCAAGACGCGCACAAGGGCCAAACGTCGGTTCGGTCTGGCCGGCCGGCAAGGTCTGGCCTTTCGGACGGCGCACGTCGGTACCGGATGGGCGAATGGTCGAGGCGCGGCCGTGATAGCCGATGGGCACATACTTGTAGTTCGGCAGCAGCGGGTTGTCCGGGCGAAACAGTTTGCCGACGTTCTGCGCGTGCTCGATACCGACGTAGAAGTCGGTGTAGTCGTTGATTTTTGCTGGAAGGTGCATCTCGCAATCCGCCGCCAGTGGCAACAGCTTTGCACCTTGGGCTTCGATCTTGCCGTGCAAGGTGCTGCCCTCGGCGAACAACTCCAGCAGGCGCTCACGCAGGGCAACACGCGCCTCGCGACCCAATTCAAAGAAAGCGTTCAACTGGCCGTCACGTGTGGCTTCGACCGCTGCTTTTGCGGCGCCTTCGAATAGCCCGGCGTCCAGCGCCGCTTGCAGATCAAAGATATGTTCGCCAATGGCCACACCGCTGCGCGGTGCCGAACCGTTCATGCTGAACACGCCCAATGGCAGGTTTTGCAGTGGAAAGTCAGCGTGGCCGTTTGCGGAGGCAACCCAGCTGCGAGTGATGGAAGTCTGCGTCATGGGTTATCTCCGGGTCGGGTCGAAAGTGGCGGGCAGCGTGGCCCAGCAGGCGTCGTAGGAAGTTTGCAGTTGCGGGCAATCCAATGCGAAACGGCTCGGACGCAGCACTTGGCTGGTCTCGAACATGAAGGCCATGGTGTTGTCGATTTTCGCCGGTTTGAGGTCAGCGTTGATTGCTTTGGTGCAGGTTTCGCCATCCGGGCCGTGGGCGCTCATGCAGCTGTGCAATGACGCACCGCCGGGTACGAAGCCTTCGGCTTTGGCATCGTATTCGCCCTGGATCAGGCCCATGAATTCGTTCATCAGGTTGCGGTGAAACCATGGTGGACGGAAGGTTTTCTCGGCGACCATCCAGCGTGGCGGGAAGATCACGAAGTCGAGATTGGCCAGGCCATGGACGCTGGTTGGCGAGGTCAACACGGTGAAAATCGACGGGTCCGGGTGATCGAAGCTAACGGTGCCAATGGTGTTGAAGCGGCGCAGATCATATTTGTACGGCACGTTGTTACCGTGCCAGGCCACCACGTTCAGCGGCGAATGATTGAGCTCACAGCCCCACAGCTGACCGAGGAATTTCTGCACCAGCGTCGTCGGTTGTTGCAGGTTTTCATAAGCCGCCACCGGGGTCAGAAAATCCCGCGGGTTGGCCAGGCCGTTGCTGCCAATCGGGCCCAGATCCGGCAAGCGCATCGGCGCGCCATGGTTCTCGGCGACGTAGCCACGGGCTTGTGGGTCGAGCAGTTCGATGCGGAACTTCAAGCCCCGCGGCAGTACGGCGATTTCCAGGGGTTCCAGATCCAGCACGCCGAGTTCGGTGGCAATGCGCAGGCGTCCCAGCTCCGGCACCAGCAGCAGTTCACCGTCGGCATTGAAGAACACACGTTCCATGGAACGGTTGGCGCGGTAGTTGTAAATGCTGATCCCCGACGGTTTATCCGCACCGGAGTTCGCCGCCATACTCACCAGACCTTCAATGAAATCGGTCGGCTCGGCAGGGATCTCCAACGGGTTCCAGCGCAGGCGATTGGGGGTCACTTCACCCAACGGTCCGCCGGCCAGTTGCCGGTCAAGTTTGACGAATGCCGGATGATTGGCGGACGGCTGAATGCGGTACATCCAGGTCCGCCGCGCTTCACTGCGCGCCATGGTAAATGCGGTGCCGGAAAACAGTTCGGTGTAGAGGCCGTACGGGGCTTTTTGCGGGGAGTTCTGACCGATAGGCAATGCGCCAGGCAATGCTTCGCTGCTGAATTCGTTGCCGAAGCCTGACTGATAGGCCAGGGTTGAATCGGAGTTCATGGAGCCTCCTGAACAGGGAGTCGGCAATGGCCCATCACTCCAGAATCGAGGTCGTGGCACGCCGGGGTTATTTTTATCGTAATTCAATTACGCTTAACGTAATTTGATTGGTATTGACCGTCAAGCTATAAAGACGCCCATTCGTCCCGAGATCCCGGCACCACCATGGAAAAGACCAGCGACAGCAACGGCAACGGCAAGCAGAAAGTCCGCTCGGCCGAAGTCGGCACCGACATCCTCAAGGCACTGGCCGAGTTGTCGCCCTCGACCTCACTGTCGCGCCTGGCCGAACACGTGCAGATGCCAGCAAGCAAGGTTCATCGGTATCTGCAGGCATTGATTGCCAGCGGCTTTGCCGAACAGAACGCTGCCACCAACCATTACGGACTGGGCCGTGAAGCCTTGCGCGTCGGGCTGGCGGCACTTAACAGTATGGACGTCCTTAAAGTCGCCGCCCTGCCACTGGCCGAGCTGCGCGATGACCTGAACGAAACCTGCTTTTTGGCGGTGTGGGGTAATCAGGGCGCAACCGTGGTGCATATCGAACCGGCGGTGCGTGCGGTGACGGTAGTGACGCAGTTGGGGTCGGTGTTGCCGTTGCTCAGTTCCTCCACCGGGTTGGTTTTCGGCGCCTACCTGCCTACGCGTGAAACCGTGGACCTTCGTGATCAGGAACTACAAAACAGCACGGCTCACGCCTTGGCGGATGATCAGGCGTACACAGCAATGTGCGAGCAGATCCGTCAACGGGGTCTGCATCATGTGCATGGATTGTTGATGCCAGGCGTGGATGCGCTGTCGGCACCGGTGTTCAATGCAATGGGCAAGATTGCGGCTGTGCTCACGGTCGTCGGACCGACCTCGCTGTTTCATGCCGATGAAAACGGTCCAGCGGCGCAGCGTTTGTTATCCGCCACCCGGGCAGTGAGCTGGCGCATGGGGTTTGAACCTGCTGCACCGGCAACTTGAAAAAAGCGACAGTGCCAACTAACGAGTCAGCACTGTCATTTTCGTCAAGCTACCGATTCGCCGAGAAACACTTGGGCAATGCTTGAAGCCAATCCATTAATTTCGTCAAAATCCAATGCTTTGAAGCGATACATCGGATCAAATGTGTAGCCTTCAGAAAAAACCCCAAAATTCTCGCCCTCGAAACAAGGAATTTCACCTTCCTGCAACTTTAAAAATAGTGCCCACACCAAGGTTTCAGAATAAGTAACCAGTGGATTATCCAACGAAAGGACACCATTGATATATACTTTATCGACATCAATTCCACGCCCGCCAATCCTTGCATGCAGCATGGCGTGCACTCGCTCGACATTCAGTTCTTCCATGACTCAACAACTCCAGATTAATGAGTAGCGACCTATTACAGAACATGTTATCTGCCTGTTTATCTGCGCCACCCACATACTAACTTAAAACCTTTTCAATGCACCCGACAAAACATTTAAATTAATTACGACGCATTGAACAGCTGTTATTTTCTTACTCAACCTTGTAGTACCAACCCTAACTTCTTGGCCATCGCAACGGCTTGTGTTCGACGTTCAACTCCCAATTTGCTGTGAATTCTTCGGGCGTGGGTTTTAACCGTATGTAATGAGATGAACAATTGCTCGGCAATTTGTTGATTGGAGTTGCCTTGGGCAATCAGGTCCAGCACTTCCAGCTCCCGAGCGCTCAACAGACTGGCATCCACGGCCATCGCGCTCACCGACGCCTCCCCTCGCAAACGACAGTTCAAGTTTGGCTGCCGTAACCTCAAGTCGCGCAATGCCTGTTGACCATGACATCGGTCAACCAATGCCAGGCCGGTCTCCAGTGCCGCGCTGGCTACGGCCGGTTCGCCCAGCAGCATCGCCGCCTCGCAGATTGCCAATTGCAACTCCGCCTCCAGCGCCAGCATGGCGTGTTGCTGTGCGTGCTCAAGTAACGCCTTGAGCTGCTCCATGGGATCTTGCGCCAGTTGCAGATGCATTTCGGCCAACACCAATTGGTATTCGATTCGCGCAATCAACTGCAGCGTAGCCGGGGGAGCCTGGCGCGCGTTGGGGCCGCGGTAATGACGCAAGACACGGGTCAGCGCCTCACGGGCCAGTTCCGGTCGCCCTTGTTGCAGCCAGAAATGACTGCTGATTTGTAGCAGAACGCCTCGATAAACCGTATCGGGAATCTGCCGTTGTTGCATCAATCGCTCGGCTTCGCGTAGACGATCAAACGCATGGGCATAATCGCGTTGATTCGCCGCCATTTGCGCTTGCCCGAGAAACCCGTACAACACATGTTTGTCCTGGCTTTGCAGGCAATCATCGAGGCCGGCCTGAAAAAAGCCGGCCGCCCGTTCATCCTGCCCCTGACACAGCGCCAGGCGCCCCCTCCGCAGGGCGATTCGCCCCAGCAAGGGTGTCGGTCGATCAGCCTGCCGCCCTAGCATTGCCTCGATATCGGCCAGCAAATCTTCGGCTCTTTGCGGTGCTCCGCGCTGTTCCAGCAATTGCGCGTGATCGAGTTCCAGCAGACCTTCGAACAACAACGAACCTTGCGCCCGAGCCAGGCACAAGGCGTCACGATTGAAGGCCTGAGCGGCATCGAGGTCGGCAATGAGCAACGCTTGCTGAGTCAGCCCGGACAGGCATAACAAACGCGCAGGCCAGGCATCGGCAGCCAGTTCACTCAGGGCTTCTGTAAAGTGCGTCCGCGCTGCCGGCATGCGCCCCTGCAAATGCAGCAACCAACCCTGTTGTGCTTGCCAGCGCGCCAGTAACTGGCGCTGCAAAGAAGCCGTCGGTTGCGGGGCAAACCGTGACAGTTGTCCGATGCACGCAGCCGCCTGCTCAAATCGCCCGGCAAACAGCAACGCCGCCGTGATCAATCCCACTCGTTGCGGTGTGCCCAGGGTCAATTGTTCGCCCAGCCGCTCGTGCAGCTTGAGTAACAAGCTGACGTTCTGACGCTTGAACAAATGCTCAAAGCTGAAGTGCTGCAACAGGCTGACCGCGACCTCGTGCTCTTGCGCCAGCAGTGCCTGCTCGAACGCTGCCTGCCAATCCTCGTTGGCGCAGAACCATTGGCACGCGCGGCGATGCCAGGATCGACCGGCCGGGGCTGGTTCTTCACGTATCGTCTGGGCCAATGGTTCGAAAATCCGTAACCATTCGACGGAGTCTTCCCAAGGCTCGATGAAGCAACCCATTTCCTGCAGCGCTTGCAACCACAGCGCGCCCTCACCCGCGCCGAACAGATGCTCGCACAAGCTGGCGTTGAAACGTGGCAGATGAACCAACACGTGCCAAACCTCTACCAACTCCGTTGGCAAGGCGTTGAACAATTCGTGTTGCAAATAATCGAGCAGCGTCGCCGAGCGCCCTTGTTCACCCGACCACGGGCAACCATTGAGCAAGGCGATCCGCACACCAGCGCACCAGCCACCGCTGCGCTCAACAACCCTCTTGGCGGTTTGTGCAGCCAGGCCGGGCTCGACATCACCGAGCAACTGCACCACTTCCGCCTCGGTAAAGGCCAGCGTTCGGCCCTCACACTCGTACAACTCATCGTCCAGCAGCAGTCGCGGCCAGTTGCAGGGCGGCCGTCGACGGGAACCCAGCCACCAGGTCAGTGCCGGGCTGGCGACGGCCAACAGGCGATCGAGCAGGCGATCGAGTTCCGGGTTGGCCGTGCGGCAGTAATCATCAAGGAACAGCCAGGTCGGCGCCTGTAATCGCGCCAGATGCGCCAGCAACCCAGGTTCATTCGCCGATTCCAGACCCAGCGATTGCGACAGACGCATAAGAAAATCGGCCGCGCTCAACGACTCCCCCGCCAATGGCAGCCAACAGACACGGCATTGCTCCGGTGCCCGCAACAAGCATTCGGTCAGCAGTGCACTCTTGCCACTGCCGGGCGGTGCACAAAGCAATTTCACCCGCGCCGTCGAGACCAGCATGGGCTCAATCAATCGCTTACGTGACAGGTGATGGGATGACAGTCGAGGCAGGAATCCAGGGCGATCCAGACAGTGCGTCATTGCAGTCATAGTGGTGCGCCTTTTTTATCATTCTGGCGCCACCCTAGACCTCTCCCGAGCACTTGTTGAAGAAGTATTCAACACACTGATCGCCCCCTATAAAGAAGGTGACCGAAAAGTCACCTTCTTGTGTAGGAGCCTGTAGGAAGACTACCGAACCCCCGTGCTCCGCAGGGCCGCAGGCGTGTAGTCCCCGGCTTTTGCATCAATGTTGAATTCGAAGCTGCGCTTCTCCTCGTTCTTCATCCCCAGCGCAATGTATCGACCGGCAATCAGGTCATACAGCGCCTCGACTGTGTAAGCCGGCACTTGATGATCGTAATAGAACTGGGCATGCCCTTCGGCAACACGCCAGAGCTGGCCACGACCGTCGTAGTGATCGGCCAGGGCTACCTGCCAACTGTCTTCGTCGATGTACATGTGACGCTTGGCATAGACGTGCCGCTCGTTCGGCTTGACCGTGGCGACGACCTCCCAGACTCGGTGCAACTCGTAGCGGGTCAGGTCCTGATTGATGTGCCCGGCCTTGATCACATCGGTGTACTTGAGGTTCGGCGAATCGAGTTTGTAGCTGTTGTAGGGAATGTACATTTCCTTCTTGCCGATCAGCTTCCAGTCGTAGCGATCCGGCGCGCCGGAGAACATGTCGAAGTTATCGGTAGTACGCAGTCCATCGGACGAGGTACCGACGCCGTCATAGGCCACTTGCGGTGCACGCCGCACCCGACGCTGGCCGGCGTTGTAGATCCAGGCCTTGCGCGGCTCCTTGACCTGGTCGAGGGTCTCGTGAACCAGCAACACGTTGCCCGCCAGCCGTGCCGGTGCAGTCACTTCCTGCTTGAAGTAATTGAGCACATTGTCATCGCTGCCCGGTTTCAGATCGCCGAGCAGCGAAGGCACGGCGACTTCGTCCTTGAAGCGGATCACGGTGAAATCGCCATTGGACTGCGGCGTTGCCTGGGTGATGGTGCGGCGCAGATTGCCACCGTGATAACGGGTGACATGGTTCCAGATCACCTCCACGCCATTCTTCGGAATCGGGAAGGCGTAGTAGCGATTGCCGGTGAAATTGGCCAGGCCGTTACCGTCGTTGATCGGTGTTACGTTCAGTGCACTGCGCTTGGCCGACTCATAAATTTCCGTTGGCAGGGCCACCGTCCGATGGCTCGGGTAGACCGGAATCCTGTAGGTCTCGGGGTAGCGTTTGAACATCGCTATCTGGCCGTCAGAGAGTTTGTCCTTGTACTTGTCGACCGTTGCCGCGGTGATGATGAACAACGGTTTCTCGTTGGCGAACGGGTCGGCCAGAAAACCTTTGCTGTCGACCGCACCGGCGTTTTTCGGGATGCCACCGGTCCAGGCCGGAATCGAGCCATCGGCGTTGCCAGCCTTCTCGGCACCCAGCGGGGTGAGGCTGGTGCCGAGTTTGTCAGCTTCTTGCGCCGAGACAGCGGCCATCACATTGACTGCGAGCAGGCTCAGGGCCAGAACGGTGCCGAATTGCAGAATCATCTTGCGCATTGAATTCATCCTTTTCAGCCAGATCAGAAGTTCACGCCAAAGCTCAGCGCTACAAAGTCGCGGTCTTCGAGGACGTTGTAGTCGCCACCGAAAAAGTCGGTGTAACTGAGGCTGGCGGTGTAGGTGTTGCGGTAGTCCGCGTCGACGCCGAGGCTGACGGCCTTGGCACCCTCGTTGAACAGCCCGTTGGGGCCGTAGCCGTTCACGTCATGGGACCACGACAGGTTGGGACGGAAGTTGATCCCGGCGATCAGGTTGTTGTAATCAAGAATGGCGCGGGCGCGGTAACCCCACGACGTCGAGGTCACGAAACCGTCAGTGTCGCCGCCGAATCCATATTGGCCGTATACCGAATCGCGGCCATAACGCAGCTTGGTTCGCGACTCCAGGCCACCAACCCGCACCACGCCCGCCTCGCCCACCAGGGTCAGGCGATCTGCGCCGGCGATCTGATCGATGAAGTGCGTCAGGGTGCTCTGGATTTGCGTCACTTCCTTGCGCCGATAGCCTTTGTTGTCGGCGCCTGGTGAGGTTGCAATGGGTGATGCCGCGCCGCCCGCGATCGGGTTGAGCATGGCCAGGGTCAGGTCGTTGGTGTTGACCTGAACAGGTGCGTTGGGGCGATAGCTGATTTCGCCGGTCCACGCGGTGCCGGTGGGCAAGGTCGTGGAGAAACTCGCGCCATAGAGACGAATATCCTCCGGGTACTCGAGGTAATACTGACCGCGACCGAGCATCACACTCTGGGCCAGCCCCGAACCGCTGCCGGGGGCGATGCGGTTGGCGGCGGCGACAATCCCCGGAATGCTCGCCAGCGTGCCGAGGCCGGCCGTGCTGGTCCCGACGTTAGGTGTGCGGCTGTGGTAGTTCATGAAGTACAAGCCGTACTCGGTATCGTCCCCGAGCCAACGCAGCGCCGTACCCCACTGCCCGGAATCCCGCGCATCGCGGTCACCGCCACGGGGCACGATCACGCCTTCCCTGCTGACCTCGAAACCCTGACCAAACGCTGCGGCAATCGGCTGCAACGGGGCAATGGCCGGGTTGGCGACGGTGTAGCCCTTGTTGCAGCCATCAGCCACCACGTCGACGCCAAAGAAGGTGCCGCAGTTATCGACGACGGTCTGGTCCCATTCCAGTTGATAGAAGCCTTCCACGGTCAATTTGTCTGTCAGGCCCTGGGAGGCAAACAGCATGTTGACCGGAATCAGGCCTTCTTTGATCTCGGCACCGGGACGGCGGAACGCGGACACGTCGACCGGGTTGATGCTGTTGATCGAGTTGCCGATGAAGGTGCTCTCGCCCCAGCTGACCACCTGTTTACCGACACGCGCGGTGCCCGGCAGATCGGCAATCGAGTAGTTGTGATAGACGAACGCGTCGAGGATCTGCCCGCCGGAAGACTTGGCGCCTTCCTTGCGACCGTGATCGCTGATGGGTTTGAACTCGCGGTCTTCGTCCTTCAGTTCGAAGTCGTACCAGTACTTGCCACGAACGAACATACCGGTGTCGCCGTACTTCAACTCAAGGTCATGAATACCCTTGAAGATCTTCGAGAAAGTTTCACCTTTCTTGAAATTGAGTCGCCCGTCGTCACCGGTCGATGCCTGGCCGGAACCGCCGTTGACAGTGCCCACCAGGGCATCATCCGCGTCACGCATGCCCCAACTTGCGCCGACCGACAGAGAGGAGTCGAACGTCCCCTCGATTTCCCCGATATTGAACGAAACAGCCTGTGCCTGGGCACAGCAACCCAAAGCCACCGCAGCGGCCAGCGCCTGTGGTGTGAAGATGGCGCGCATTGTTGTTTTTGTCATGCGTCTTCCCCGGTGAGTGACAGAAGGCCTCACCCTACTGCCGGGCAACGGGGTCGATAAGCGCACCAAGGAGGTATTCGCGGTGTAGCTCTTAAGGATGACTGGCACAGCGGCATCACCCAGGCGTTAGACACAGAAACCCTGACTGTTGCCGGGGCTGCAACAGTGCATGTCCGGAATCAGTATTTTTCCTTCGTGACCAAGGGCTTATTCTTGTCGGGCTTTCACGGAACATCGCTGAAAGCCCGGCAACGGCATCTGCCATCGCCGAAAGACTTCAGATGAGCTGACAGTGTCGGTTCATCGCCCTGGGTACACTGACGTTGATTTGTAGCTCCTGGATCCAACGTCTTATTGGCCGCTGCGTTTGCAGCGGCCTTTTTTATGGGTGGGTTTTTTATTGGTAATGTTTGCGATTAAAAACTGCAGAAGCACTGAACTAATCACGCCTACATAACCCTCAGAAAACACCTACACGCATATGTAATCACAGAAGGCACTCGAGCAATTAAGGTGAACGACAAGCCCGTCAGCTTCTCATCTTCGACTGACGGTACATTCATTCACTGCGAGTCACTTAATGAAACCCGTCGATTACAAGCAACACCGCTCGAACCGAAGCGTTAACAGTCGTGTACATTTTTTGATCTTTCACTATACGGCCGGTAACTTTTCCAGCTCCATAAATGCGCTGACCGGGCCTAATGTCAGCGCTCATTATTTGATTCCGGACATAACTGACCCCAGTTACTTAAAAGCCAATCATACCGAGCAGGAAGTCTTCAACCTTGTCGATGAAACTCAGCGCGCCTGGCACGCGGGTGTCAGCCAGTGGGGTAACCGCAGCAATTTGAACGACACATCAATCGGCATTGAAATCGTCAACCAGGCCTCGTTCACGGAGGGTGCGTTTACTTTTCCGCCGTACCACTGCGAACAGATTGTCGCGATTGAACAATTGGCGCTGAACATACTCATGCGATACCCGGACATCACCCCCACAAAGGTGTTGGGCCATTCCGATATTGCGGTCGGGCGTAAAAGCGATCCGGGGCCAATGTTTCCTTGGCACGCGCTTTACTTGAAAGGTATTGGAGCGTGGTTCGATGAGGCAACCCGAAACAACTTCCTCCAGCGTTTCAATACCTGCGGCCTTCCGGCCCGGAGCGAATTGCTGCGACTGTTCAAGACATACGGATACGATGTAACGGGGGCGTCGAGCGACAATGGCTTCCAACAACTGGTCCGGGCATTTCAGTTGCACTTTCGTCCGGAAAACTACGACGGGGTGATGGATACGCAAACGGCAGCCAATCTGGCAGCATTGGTGTCCAAGTATTTTCCTGGCTGACCCATGCCGGTCACTCTTCCAGATCGACGTACTCAAAAGCGGCAAGGTCATTCAACACGACCTTGCCCTCGGCGTTAAAGTGAGTACTTCTGCAAGTTCCCCATCATTTCCTTCAGCGCTTCAATGTTGTCTTTCGGGTGCGCCGCGCCTTCGAAGTCGCAGATCTGTTGCCAGTGCGCCGCCACGTCTTCCGGAGAGAAACCGGCCCGAGGATCAAACCCGGCACCGAGGCTGCGTTCCCAGCGGACTTTGCCCATCCAGCCGCCGCCGACTTCGAACAGGCCGGAGGTGTCCTGGCAGTTTTCGCTGGCGAGGTACACCACCAGCGGGCTGACCAGTTCCGGTTTGAGTTGCTCGAACACCTGTGGCGGGATCAGGCCTTCGGTCATACGCGTGCCGCCGGTGGGGGCGATGGCGTTGACCAGGATGTTGTTCTTGCGGCCCTCGATGGCCAGTGTGCGGGTCAGGCCGTAGAGGCCGAGCTTGGCCATGCCGTAGTTGGACTGGCCGAAGTTACCGTAAATACCTGACGTGGACGCGGTGAAGATCACCCGACCGTAGTTTTGCTCGCGCATGTGCGGCCAGGCGGCGCGGGTAACTTTGTAGGCGCCTTCGACGTGGACGCGGTAAACCAGGTCCCAATCGGCGTCGTCCATTTTGTGGAAGGTCTTGTCCCGCAGGATCCCGGCGTTGTTGACCACTACGTCGACACGGCCGAAGACGTTGAGGGCATGCTGGACGATTTTGTCGCCGTCAGTGACCGAGTCGTGGTTGGCTTCGGCAATGCCGCCGGCCTCACGGATTTCCGCCACTACACGGTCAGCGGCCGAAGCGTTGGCGCCTTCACCCTGGGCCGAACCACCGAGATCGTTGACCAGCACTTTGGCGCCCTGTTTGGCGAACAGCAGCGCGTGGGCCCGTCCCAGGCCACCACCGGCACCGGTGATGATCACGACTTTATCTTCGAAACGCACAGACTCATTCATGGGGGGACTCCAGCAGGCCAAGGGACTATGGGGCTGAGTGTCAGGCACGGCGCAGCGGGTCACAATGAACAGGGGCAAGGCTGAATGGTGCGCGATAAGGCTGGGGGATGATGCGGGAGGGTTTTCAAGCGGCCATCAAAAGATCGCACCTTCGGCAGCGCCTGCAGGGTGCATGCCTATCTCCGTAGGAGCTGTCGAAGGCTGCGATCTTTTCAGGAACACGCCACCTTGCGTTCCGCCGAAAGTAATTGATCTCGAAATGCCAGGTAATGCTTGAGCACCAGGCTCGGCGCCTCAATTTGTGGGTAGTGGCCAATCCCGGGCAACAGGACCGTGTCTGCGTCCGGAATCAACTCCCGGTACCGCTCGACCATGTGCGCGCCGGAGATCGGATCGACTTCGCCATCGATCACCCGCATCGGCACTTCACCCCGCTGCATCGCGCCCACCCAGCGGTCGCGACAGACGCGGCGCTCGGGGATATAGCCGATCAGCTTGTGCATGATCCGTGGCCCGTGATGACGCTCGACCAGGCTCCAGAAATCATCCATCTCACTTTCACTGGGACAGGTCTGCGGCCCGAAAATCTGCCGAAAACTTTTCACCAGCCCGTCTCGACTGAAGGCACGACCGATCATCCAGCCCAACGGGCTGAGCAGGAGTTTTTGCATCAGCACCGGACGATGGGTTTCAGGAAACAGGCCACCATTGAGAAACACGCAACTGGCCAGCTGCCCATGCGACTCGTAATGCCGCGCCAGCAGTTCCTGGGCCACGCTGTCGCCGTAGTCGTGAGCCAACAGGTGCACCGGTTGCTCGACACTCAGGTGAGCGAGCAACGCCTGTTGCAGATCCGCCTGCTCCAGCAGGCTGTACTCATGATTGGCCGGTTTGTCCGAATCGCCGAAGCCGAGCATGTCGCAGGCAATCACACGGTAACGCTGGGACAGTGGCTGCCACAGGTAATGCCAGTCCCAACTGGCGGTCGGAAAGCCGTGGATGAGCAACAACGGGTCACCCTGCCCTGCCGTCCAGTAATGGATGCCATGACCACGGAACATGAACGTCTGGCTGCGCTTGCGCCAGACACACAGGGGGATCTCGGTGAGTGCCATTAGAGTTTATAACCCGGGTCCAGTTTATCGAGTTTGCGCAGCAGCGCCGGCCAGGCCAGCGCTCCACCCATTCCTTGAGCACTTCTGGTAACACCCGCGATCATGGCCTTGGCACCGGCCAGGATCTGCGGTTCGATGGCAATCAGTTCAGCGCCGCCGCTCTGCGCCATGACCTGAATGTCGCAGGCACGCTGGAAGATGAACATCATCAGAAACGTGTCGGCGATGGTGCTGCCGCAGGTCAACAGGCCGTGGTTGTGCAGCATCAGGAAGTTGTTTTCTCCGAGGTCGGCTTGCAGTCGCGCTTTCTCGTCGTGATTGATCGCAACGCCTTCGTAGGCGTGGTAAGCGAGGCTGGAAAGGACAAACAATGATTGCTGGCTGATCGGCAAAACGCCTTGTTTCTGCGCCGACACCGCAACGCCTGACGCCGTATGGGTATGCAGCACGCATTCGACGTCGTGGCGAACCTCGTGCACCGCACTGTGGATGGTGTAGCCCGCCGGGTTGATCTCGTAAGGGCTGTCCATCAACTTGTTGCCGGCCTGATCGACCTTGACCAGGCTTGATGCGGTAATTTCGTGAAACATCAGCCCGAACGGGTTGATCAGGAAGTCTTCGGTACCAGGCACTTTGGCCGAGATGTGGGTGAAAACCAGATCGTCCCAGCCATGTTGCGCAACCAGTCGGTAGCAGGCCGCGAGGTCAACACGGGTTTGCCATTCGGCTGCACTGACCCGGTCTTTGACACTGCGTGGCGATTGGGTGGGGGCTATGTTCACGGCGAGGAACCTCGATCTTTTTATTATGGAGTGTTTCCAATAGATCGAGTCTAGTCACCCCACGGGGTTCGTATAGTTGCATTGGCAGCCAGCTTGATGGCCTGACGAGTCACTGCGCTGGCGAAATCATGGCCATGTCAAAGTACCGACGTCAAACATGGCCATACGTGCCGTTTTCAGCGCTCAGTCAGAACACCGTCAAGCGTTCAAGGCGCTGATCAAATCTGCCAGCCAAGGCTCGGCGTCGGTTTCAGGGGTCACGCTTTCGCTGGCATCCAGACGCAGCATCGGCAAGACCTCTCGAACGCCAAGTTCAGCGAACAATTCACGCATTTGCTCGCCACCACCGCAGAACGTGTCGCCATAACTCGCATCGCCCAATCCGATGACCGCACCCGGCAAACCACGCCAGGCGGCCGGCAATTGATCACGAATGGTCGAGTACAGCGGCTGCAGGTTGTCCGGCAATTCGCCCATGCCAGTGGTCGATGTCACGGCCAGAAAAGCTTCGGGGCCGAAAGCCTGAATATCGGCAAGGGTCGCACGTGGGTTGTGCAGCGTTTCGAAACCGGCCTTGTTCAAAATGCTGGCCGCGTGCCGGGCGACTTCTTCAGCCGTGCCGTACACCGAGCCGGAAATGATGGCGACTTTCATCAATCTGATCCTGAATCCGAGTGAAAGGACCGGGATATTAACAGCACGTTCTTGATTGTTCTCTTAGAATGCAATCGACAATCAATCAGCCAGGGACGCTACGATGATTAACGCACAGCTGCTGCAAATGGTGATTAACGCTTCCAACGACGGCATCGTGATCGCCGAGAAAGAAGGCGAGCAGGACAACATCCTGATTTACGTCAACCCGGCGTTCGAACGCCTCACCGGGTACTCCAGCGAAGAAATCCTCTATCAGGATTGCCGCTTTCTCCAGTCCGGCGACCGCGACCAGGAGGCCTTGCCATTGATTCGCACGGCATTGGACAGTCAAGGTTCGTGCCGGGAAATCCTCCGAAACTATCGCAAGGATGGCACTCCCTTCTGGAATGAACTGTCCCTTTCGACAGTAAAAAATCCGCACGATGGCCAGGTTTATTTCGTCGGTGTGCAAAAGGACGTCACGGTCCAGGTCAAGGCACAGCAGCGGGTTGCGCAACTCGAAGCACAGTTGGCCGACGTACAGGCCGAACTGGCTGCACTTAAAGCGACGAACGGCCAAAACAAAACACCGAATTAATGGTCATTAACTACAATCACCAATGCTTTTGTAACTATTTCTTTCGAGTTGGCCATGCAGCGCGACGCACTCCTGACGCAAGATGAGCTGGATTTCATCCAGACCATGCAACACAACCCCCAACTCAATGTGCGGGACGCAACGTCGAGCCTGCTCGTTAATGGCGGATCGCAAATCCGCGACTTGCTCACGCGCCTGGCAGCCCATGAGCAAGTCACCATCCAGGCCAATTTCGAAAATCAGCAAATGACCTTCCCCCTGCATCTGGTGGAAGACGAGTTTCATGCGATGCACCTGCGTCTCGGTGTTCCCAGCATCTATGAAGACGGCCCCATGGTCCGGCCTTGGCGCCTGGTCCTCGAGGAGCCGGTGGCCCTGGAAAATGCCAAAGGCCATCCCGGCACGATGTGGGTTCATGAGGTGTCATGCAAAGGGGTCTTGCTGGAAGTGCGCAACAAGACCAAGCCACCGAAGCATTTCGCGTTGTGGTTCAGCCCGTCAGGCTATGAGCGGATTGCGTTGCGGGGCACTTTCGAGAAAGAAACCGAACAGGGTTTCTACGCCTACGAATTGAATCAGAGTGACTCGGACGAAACCGAGCGCCTGCGCCAGTACATTCTGCAACAGCATCGCCTGACCCATCCCGCGCTGCACCTTTAAGACTCAGGTATCCAGATTACCCGCCAGGAACTGTTTCAGTCGCTGGCGCATGATACTGCCCTCACTTCCCAGACAGCCAATCGATGATTCGGCCAGGCTAGACTGCGCCAGATCGGCCGCATCACCGGCCAACAGCAGCTGACAGTCGAGGCTCATGGCCAGGCGATTCAAATGCCTTGGCAAATCCGACGTCGGCGCGTGATTGGAAAAAAGCACCAACGCCTTAGGCTTGATTCGCTCGCAGATCAGCGTCAACTCATCGAGTGGCTGGCCGATCGCCAGAACCTGAATAGCCGAATCGACACTGCTCAGAAACAATGCGGTGATCAGTAACTCGAGTTCCCGACACTGGTCGAACAGCGCGCAGACAATCACTC
Organism: Pseudomonas sp. Irchel s3b5; assembly: GCF_900187435.1. Taxonomy (NCBI): domain Bacteria; kingdom Pseudomonadati; phylum Pseudomonadota; class Gammaproteobacteria; order Pseudomonadales; family Pseudomonadaceae; genus Pseudomonas; species Pseudomonas sp. Irchel s3b5. Next base: position 159,981 of record NZ_FYDY01000007.1, on the reverse strand, counting down.
GACGAGGTTGCAGGCTCCTTACCAGCAGCAAGCGCTGCAGCACGCGAGATCGGAGAAAGCCATCCAGGAACAGCCACTCACTGGCCTGGCCGAACGTGTCCTGGCGCAGCAGCAATTGTTTCCAAAGCGGGATCAGGATGTCCTGGAACACGACTGTCAGCGGATAACTGGAAAATATCTGCCCATAGACTTGCTCCAGATGAGCTTCGTCGAAAGCACTCACCGCCGCCTGAACCTGTTGCTGCCATTGTGTGTAATCGGCCTGGACCAGGTCGCTCGGGATGAGGTGCGACAACGCTTTGAGGGGAGCTGTTTTTGCGAGGATCTTACCGATCTTACCGATCTTGCTGACGGCAACGCCACGCTCGATCCACTCCAGAATACTGCGCACGCGCTCGATATCGGCCATCGAATACAACCGGTGCCCACTGTCGGTGCGGGTTGGCACAATCAGACCATATCGCCGCTCCCATGCTCGAAGCGTGACCGGGTTGACGCCGGTCAGACGTGCCACCTCGCGAATCGGGAACAGCTCTTCCTGTTCAAGAGAGGAGCCCTGCGGTACACCTGAAGCCACATCAGTCAGTACAGGCATCATTTAAAAACGTCCATGTATCGTCCGGATTTCATTCTAACCCCCGCCTCCGTAAAATTTCCGTAAAAACTCAATGCTGCGAATGAGTCGCAAACGTCACAGCTGTTGCGGGAGGCGGGAGAAGGTCGCCGCTAGCGAGAAGACTTCAGTTATGCTGCATGTATTTAGCCCGTGCATAGACCTACTGAAGCTGATCGCACATCCATGAATAGTCCAATACTTGTTACCGGCACCAGCAAGCGCGTCGGCCTCCAACTTGCCACTACTCTGGCAGAGGCCGGCAATATCGTTATCTGCGTCAGCCGCTCCCGTCCTGTTGAGTCACTGCACCCAAATATGTTGCCATTCCAGGCGGACCTTGAACTCCAGAGCGATCGCGAAGCGTTGATTGCCTATATCAGGACCAACTTCGACAGCTTGCGTGCAGTGATCCACAACGCCTCTTTGTGGCTGGACGATGGCCTCGAAAACCTGAACACCATGTTCAAACTCCATGTCGAAGCGCCCTATCATTTGAATCTGGAGTTGGGGGCACATCTGCAACGACTGGAAAGATCCGACATTATCCATATCTGCGATGAAACCTCGTCGCGAGGCAGCAAAAGCCATATTGGGTATGCCGCTACCAAATCGGCCCTGCAAAACATGGTGCTGTCGTTCGCAGAGAAATACGCGCCCACGGTCAGGGTAAACGCCATCCTTCCCGGCTTGCTCATCCTCAAGGAAAACAGCACCGAGGAATACGTTCAACGAACCCTGAAGAAAGCCCTTCTCGAGTTTGAACCCGGCGCGCAACCGTTGATCGACGCCGTCATGTTTTTGCTCAATACCAACTACAGCACTGGAACCAGCGTCGTCATCAATGGCGGGCGCCACATCAAGAAAGGAATCGTCAATGATTGACTCGAAAATGCCTGCGTTATCTGATCAGCAAAACAGAAACGCAGCGGCTTGAAAATCATGCCTCCATCCCTTTAATACACGCACCTTTCCACGACTTTGCCCATAGCGCGCAAGAGAAAACCCATGACCGATCAACAACGCCTGGAACTCGAAGCCGCCGCCTTTCGCCGGCTGGTGGCCCATCTGGACAGCCGCAAGGATGTGCAGAACATCGACCTGATGAACCTTTCGGGTTTCTGCCGCAACTGCCTGTCCAAGTGGTACAAGGCCGCCGCCGACGAACGCCAGATCGAGGTCAGCCTCGATGACGCCCGTGAAGTGGTTTACGGCATGCCGTACGCCGAGTGGAAAGCCCAATATCAGCAAGAAGCCAGCGCCGAACAACAAGCGGCGTTCGCCAAAGGAAAACCCAATGAGTGATTTGAACACCCTGCGCGCCAGCCTCAAGACTGGCGAACATGCTTTCGCCGATACCCTGGCGTTCATTGCCGCCGGTTACGAGTACCAGCCTCAGTCCTTCAACAACGGCGGCGTAGAAAACGCAGCCGGGCAGAACGAAGGCTCTTGCAAGACTTTGGGTCTGGCACTGCTGGAAGGCTTGAGCGATGAAGAAGCGCTGCTGGCCTTCGGTGAACATTACCGCTCCGTGGTGGCGACACCAGAAGGCAGCGATCACGCCAACATCCGCGCATTGATTGCCCACGGTCTGGGCGGTGTGAAATTCACCCAACTGCCACTGACCCGCCGCTGAATCAAATTGTAGGAGCGAGCCTGCTCGCGATAAGCCTGAGAACGCTGCGGGGTATCAGGCTCCCAGCGTTATCGTTCACGTCCATCGCTCGCTCCTACAGGTTAGTGTTTCCAGTATGGAGCGCACATTCCGACTTTTAAGATTGACCCGGCAACTTTATTTCGTTTGCCCCGTACCACTGCTCACGGCTTAGATAAAAAGAAGTCCTCCTTCTTGCGAGCCGGTCCTCCATGCACAGCGAAACCATCAGCCAGTCGATCAACATCGTTCACCCCGTCACGCTCAGCCACGGCAAAAACGCCGAGGTCTGGGACACCGATGGCAAACGCTACATCGACTTTGTCGGCGGCATTGGCGTGCTCAACCTCGGTCACTGCCATCCTCGCATCGTCGAAGCCATTCGCGAGCAAGCCACAAGGCTGACCCACTACGCGTTCAACGCTGCGCCCCACATGCCCTACATCGAACTGATGGATCGCCTGAGCGCGTTCATCCCGGTGGATTACCCGGTCAGTGGAATGCTCACCAACAGCGGCGCGGAAGCGGCGGAAAACGCCCTGAAAATCGTTCGTGGCGCCACCGGACGCAGCGCCGTGATCGCCTTCGACGGCGCGTTCCACGGCCGCACGCTGGCCACGCTCAATCTCAACGGCAAGGTCGCACCCTACAAACAGAAAGTCGGCGTGCTGCCGGGGCCGGTCTTTCATCTGCCGTATCCCAGCAAGGACAATGGCGTGACCTGTGCTGATGCTCTCAAGGCCATGGAGCGTTTGTTCAGTGTTGAAATCGATGTCGATGACGTTGCCTGTTTCATCGTTGAACCGGTGCAAGGTGAAGCCGGGTTTCTCACCATGGACGTCGAGTTCGCCCAGAAGTTACGCACGTTCTGCAACGACAAAGGCATCGTGCTGATCGCCGATGAAATCCAGTCCGGATTCGGCCGCACCGGCCAGCGTTTCGCGTTCTCACGACTGGGCATCGAGCCAGACCTTATCCTGCTGGGTAAAAGCATCGCCGGTGGCGTGCCGCTGGGCGCGGTGGTCGGGCGCAAGTCGCTGCTCGACAACTTGCCCAAGGGCGGGCTTGGCGGCACCTTCTCCGGCAATCCCATCGCCTGCGCAGCCGCACTGGCGACGCTGGATGAAATGAGCGATGCCAACCTGCACGCTTGGGGTGCGCAGCAGGAAGAGGCCATCGTCGGTCACTACGAAAGCTGGTGCGCGAACAAGTTAACGCCGTATCTGGGGCGCCTGACAGGTTTTGGTGCCATGCGCGGCATCGAACTGATCAACGCCGACGGCTCGCCCGCTTCAGCACAATTGACCCAACTGCTGGCCCTGGCCCGAGATGCGGGTCTGCTGCTGATGCCCAGCGGAAAATCGCGCCACATCATTCGCCTGCTGGCGCCGCTGACCATCGAAGCGAAAGTGCTGGAGGAAGGCTTGGACATTCTCGAAGAGTGCCTCGCCAAACTGTCCTGAACCCAATCCCGTAGGAGCCGGCTTGCTGGCGATAGCGGTGTGCCAGGCACCGTCGATACTGGCAGATGTACCGCTATCGCCAGCAAGCCGGCTCCTACAGATTTGTTTTTTTGCCCATGAAAAAACCGGCCGAAGCCGGTTTTTTCATTTCAACGAAGGCAGAATCAAGCGTTCTGCAGGTCGTCGAGGTAACGCTCGGCGTCCAGTGCGGCCATGCAGCCCGCGCCGGCCGAGGTGATCGCCTGACGGTACACGTGGTCAGCCACGTCACCGGCGGCGAAGATGCCTTCCAGGTTGGTCGCCGTGGCGTTGCCTTCACGACCGCCCTGCACCACCAGATAACCGTCTTTCAAGGTCAACTGGCCTTCGAACAACGAGGTGTTCGGGGTGTGGCCGATGGCGATGAACACGCCGTCGACAGTCACTTCGTCGAAGCTGCTGTCGTTGTTCTTCAGGCGGGCACCGGTCACGCCCATGTTGTCGCCCAGGACTTCGTCCAGGGTCGCGTTCAGTTTCAACTCGATCTTGCCTTCGGCCACACGGGCGTTCAGCTTGTCGATCAGGATCTTCTCGGCGCGGAAAGTTTCGCGACGGTGGATCAGGGTCACTTTGCTGGCGATGTTGGCCAGGTACAGGGCTTCTTCAACAGCGGTGTTGCCGCCGCCGACCACAGCCACAGGCTTGTTGCGATAGAAGAAACCGTCGCAAGTCGCGCAGGCCGAAACGCCTTTGCCCATGAACGCCTCTTCGGACGGCAGGCCCAGGTAACGAGCGCTGGCGCCGGTGGCGATGATCAGGGCATCGCAGGTGTAAGTCGCGCTGTCGCCGGTCAGGGTGTACGGCTTGGCAGCGAAGTCCACGGCGTTGATGTGATCGAAAACGATCTCGGTTTCAAAACGCTCGGCGTGCTCTTTCATGCGTTCCATCAGTGCCGGGCCGGTCAGGCCGTGGACGTCGCCCGGCCAGTTGTCGACTTCAGTGGTGGTGGTCAGTTGACCACCGGCCTGCATGCCGGTGATCAGCAGCGGCTTGAGGTTGGCACGGGCGGCATACACCGCGGCGCTGTAACCGGCAGGGCCGGAACCGAGAATAATCACTCGCGAATGACGGACTTCAGACATGACCTGCTCCTGTTGACCGGCCCGAAACACCTGGCGCGGAACGCCGGATTGCCGGCGGGAATAAAAAAGAACGGTTGAAGCGCTTGGGGAAGGCTTGAACACGACCGTCCTGTAAAAAGATTGGGTGCAGCGTATCGAGGGGGCGAAGATTAAGGAAATACGGTTTAACAATCCAGCTCATAGGTGGTCTCTATCCCATTCCCGTGACTATATAGACGTCTTTGTTACAGTGAATGTCGATACCGCTGCCGCGCTTTCGCCCGTCAGGCAAAGTCGGTAAGGTCGGCGCGTTTTCCCTTTGCTCGGAGCACGTTATGCCCGCCCCTGTTCTGTCCGGCCCGCAATACCTGCGTGAAGGCCTCAAGCTGGTGTTGAGCCCCAGTCTGCGATTGTTTGTACTGTTGCCACTGGCGATCAACCTGGTGCTGTTCGTCGGATTGATCTATCTGGCCAGCCACCAGTTCAGTCTGTGGGTCGATACGCTGATGCCATCGCTGCCCGACTGGCTGAGTTTTCTCAGCTACATCCTCTGGCCGATTTTCGTGGTGCTGGTGGTGTTCATGGTGTTCTTTACCTTCACCATGCTCGCCAACGTCATCGCCGCGCCGTTCAACGGTTTTCTCGCGGAGAAAGTCGAAGTGGTGGTACGCGGCACCGACGACTTCCCGGCCTTCAGCTGGGGCGAGCTCATCGCGATGATCCCGCGCACGCTGGTCCGGGAAATGCGCAAGCTCGGCTACTTTCTGCCGCGGGCGATCGGGCTGTTCATTCTGTCCTTCATCCCGGTGGTGAACATCATCGCCGCGCCGCTGTGGCTGTTGTTCGGCGTGTGGATGATGGCGATCCAGTACATCGACTACCCGGCGGACAACCACAAGCTCGGCTGGAACGAGATGCTCGCCTGGCTGCGCGAGAAGCGCTGGCAGAGCATGAGTTTCGGCGGCAGCGTTTATCTGGTGCTGCTGATTCCGGTGGTCAACATCCTGATGATGCCGGCAGCCGTGGCCGGGGCGACGTTGTTCTGGGTGCGCGAGCGCGGTGCCGAGAATCTGGTGACACAACGCTGAGTCGTTCACAAATCCATCATCCCACCGTCACAACGACGACATGGCCCCAGTCGACACTGGGGTCATGACGACAGCTCTGCATATCACCCTGATCACCGAAACCTTCCCCCCGGAAATCAACGGCGTGGCCAACACCCTGGGCCGCTTGTGCGACGGTTTGCGCGCGCGCGGGCATCAGGTGGAATTGGTGCGGCCGCGTCAGGGTTGCGATCAGCAACTGAACAGCGACGATGCGTTGATGCTGTGCCGGGGCTGGCCGCTCCCAGGTTATCCGGGTTTGCAATGGGGTCAGTCGTCGATGCACAAGCTGTTGCGACGCTGGAAGCGCCATCGCCCCGACGTGCTGTACATCGCCACCGAAGGGCCGTTGGGCCTGTCGGCGTTGCGTGCAGCACGGCGCCTGGGGATTTCGGTGGTCAGCGGGTTTCACACCAATTTTCAGCAATACTCCAGTCAGTACGGGCTCGGTCTGCTGACGCGGCTGCTGACCCACTACCTGCGCTGGTTCCATAACCGCTCGACCATGACTCTGGTGCCCAGCGTCAGCCAGCGCATGGAACTGGAGCGACGAAATTTCGAACGCCTGGCGCTGCTGTCTCGAGGGGTCGACAGCCAGTTGTTTCACCCGACCAAACGCTTGAGCGCCCTGCGTGAACAATGGGGATTGGCTGAGGAAGACATTGCGGTCATCCACGTCGGGCGCCTGGCCCCGGAAAAGAATCTTGGTCTGCTCAAGCGTGCCTTCGATAACCTCATGGCGACTTATCCACAGCGCAATCTGAAATTGATCGTGGTCGGTGACGGCCCGCAGCGTCAGGCGCTGGAAAAGGAAATGCCCGAGGCGATTTTCTGTGGCGCACAACGCGGTGAAGCCCTGGCCTGTCACTACGCTTGCGGGGATGTGTTTCTGTTTCCGAGCCTGACCGAAACCTTTGGCAATGTGGTGCTGGAGGCGCTTGCTTCGGGGCTTGGCGTGGTCGCTTACGATCAAGCGGCGGCGGCTCAGCATATTCGTCACGGTTACAACGGCGTGCTGGCGATGCCAGGAGATGAAGAGGCGTTTTGCGATGCCGCGGCGTGGCTGCTGGAAGACCGGGAAACCTTGCGTTGCGTGCGGCTCAATGCGCGCCAGCATGCCAGCCGCCAGGGTTGGGCGACGATTATCGAGCAGTTTGAGGGGCAGTTGCGCGGGGCTTGTGCCGGGGAGATGGTGGTGCCGGATGTACCAACTATTCCTTAATTTTTTGTGATTTTGAGATCGCCATCGCCAGCAAGCCGGCTCCTACAGATTCTGAGAAGTTGTAGGAGCCGGCTTGCTGGCGATGGCGTCAATGCAGACGCCGCTTAAACCAGCGTCATCAACGCCTCACGGCTGAACGGCAGGATGTCTTCTTCACGACCATCCCGCACTTTCTGCGCCCAGTCCGGATCCACCAGCAACGCACGGCCGACCGCTACCAGGTCGAACTCCTCGTTGTTCAGGCGCTCCAGCAGTTTTTCCAGGCTGGCCGGTTGCGCGACCTTGTCGGTGTTGACCATGAATTGCAGGAACTCGCCATCCAGGCCGACGCTGCCCACGGTGATGGTCGGTTTGCCGGTGAGTTGGCGCGTCCAGCCAGCCAGGTTCAGTTCGGAACCGTCGAATTCCGGCTCCCAGAAGCGACGAGTCGAGCAGTGGAAAATATCCACGCCGGCATCCGATAGCGGCTTGAGGAAATCACCCAGGGCTTCCGGTGTTTGTACCAGGCGCGCGGTGTAATCCTGCTGCTTCCACTGGGAGAAACGGAAGATGATCGGGAAGCCTTCGCCGACCGCTGCCCGCACAGCCTGAATCAACTCGATGGCGAAGCGCGAACGGTTGGCCAGGCTGCCGCCGTACTCGTCGGTACGCTGGTTGCTGCCTTCCCAGAAGAACTGATCGACCAGATAACCGTGGGCACCGTGGATTTCCACCCCGTCCATGCCGATGCTCTGGGCATCCTTGGCCGCTTGGGCGAACGCGGCAATCACGTCCTGGATATCCTGCTTGGTCATGCCGTGCACCACGACCTGACCGTCCTTCACTTTTTCCGACGGCCCGTAACCCGGCACGCTGGCGTCCGGCTCGGTACCGATACGGCGCACGCTGCCCACGTGCCACAGTTGCGGAACGATCTTGCCGCCTTCGGCGTGAACCGCGTCGACGACTTTTTTCCAGCCAGCCAGTGCGGCTTCACCGTAGAAATGCGGAACGTTCGGGTAACCGTTGGAAGCCTGGTGACCGACGGTCGTGCCTTCGGTGATGATCAGGCCGACACCTGCCGCGGCGCGACGACGGTAGTATTCGATCACTTTCGAATTAGGCACGCCACCCGGGGAAAAGGAACGGGTCATCGGCGCCATGACGACGCGGGTCGGCAGTTCGAGGGTGCCGAGGTGGAACGGTTTGAACAGGGCTTTGACAGGCATGGGACGCTCCACGGAAGAATGACTTTATGACGACTATAATATGGAGAGTCCGCCGCGTTGAACAGCACTATTGATTGCAGTGATTTAGCACTAAAAGATCGTCAATAACGTAGGAGCCGGCTTGCTGGCGAATCAGACGACGCGGTGTGTCAGGGACACCGCATTCGCTGGCAAGCCAGCTCCTACAGGGGGGGAGATATCAGCTCAGCGCTTTTTCTATTGCGTGAACGATGGTTGGATCGTCCGGAGCGGTACGTGGCGAGAACCGCGCCAACACACGACCGTCCTTGCCCAGCAGGAATTTTTCGAAGTTCCAGGTAATGTCACCCGGGAATTCCGCGCCCTCGCCCGCCAGCAGGCGATACAACTGATGACGGTCATGCCCGTTGACTTCCAGCTTGCTGGACAGCGGAAACGTCACGCCATAGTTGAGGCTGCAGAAATCCTTGATCTCTTGTTCGCTGCCTGGTTCCTGCCCGGCAAACTGGTTGCACGGCAAGCCCAGGACGCTGAAACCCTTGGCCTTGAATTGCTGGTAGAGGTTTTCCAGCGCTGCGTACTGCGGGGTCAAGCCACATTTGGAGGCGACATTGACCACCAGCACGACTTGCCCTTTGAAAGGCGCCAGCGGTAGCTCCTGTCCATCCAGGGCTGTCAATTTAAGGTCGTGAAAAGCACTCATGACGTACTCCAGATTCCCGTGTTCTTCTCGATACAGCCTCTTGGCGGTGTCGGCCGCAGACTAAAAAGGCGCCCTCGGGCGCCTCTCCAGTTATCTGAGCTTAGCGCAGAAATCAGTGGTGATGGCCACCTTCGCCATGGACGTGACCATGGGCGATTTCTTCCTGGCTGGCATCACGGATGTTGATGATCTTGACCTGGAAGTTCAGGCGCTGACCCGCCAACGGGTGGTTGCCGTCGACAGTCACGTCGTCGCCGTCCAGATCGCGGATGGTCACGATCTGCATCTGGCCGTCTGGCGCGGATGCGTGGAACTGCATGCCCACTTCCAGTTCGTCAACGCCTTCGAACATGCTGCGGCTCAGGGTGCTGACCAGTTCGGCAGCGTATTCGCCGTAAGCGTCTTCAGGTTCTACGGCTACAGTCAGTTCGTCGCCGACTGCTTTGCCTTCCAGGGCTTTTTCCAGGCCCGGGATGATGTTGCCTGCGCCTTGCAGGTAGACCAGCGGCGCGCCGCCGGCGGAGCTGTCGATGACCTCACCAGCGTCGTTGGTCAGGGTATAGTCGATGGAGACAGCCTTATTGGCGGCGATCAGCATGGGGCGAGACCTTTTGCATAAGAATATTGAAAGACCAAGTTTAGCGAAGCAATCGTCCGAAAGCGAACACAACCCGGACAGACGGGATTCGACGATCACCGGCTTCCATCAGGACGAAGACGGCCACTGGGTGGCCGAGCTTTCCTGCGGCCATACCCAACATCTGCGACACCAGCCACCCTGGCAATCCCGGGCCTGGGTGATGGACCCCGCGCAACGCCTGGAAAAAATAGGCCAGTCCTTTGACTGCGGTTGGTGCGCACAAGGCTCGGTTAGCGATAACCTTGGCGACTGAATTTCGGTAGATCGCCAGTTATAGGCTTTCACCATTGCCATGCACCTCCAGAGAATCCGCATGCAAACTTTTTTTATCGCGCCCACCGATTTTGGTGTCGGTCTGACCTCCATCAGCCTCGGGCTGGTGCGCACACTTGAGCGGGCCGGGCTCAAGGTTGGTTTTTTCAAACCCATCGCTCAGCCGCATCCCGGTGATACGGGACCTGAGCGATCCACCGAACTGGTGGCGCGCACCCACGGGTTGAAACCGCCTCAGCCATTGGGCCTGGCCCACGTCGAGCGCATGCTTGGCGACGGTCAGCTGGATGAGTTGCTCGAAGAAATCATCACGCTTTATCAGCAAGCCGCGGTCGGCAAAGACGTGCTGATCGTCGAAGGCATGGTCCCGACCCGCAGCGCCAGTTACGCTGCGCGGGTCAACTTGCACCTGGCCAAGAGCCTGGACGCCGAGGTGATCCTGGTCTCGGCGCCGGAAAACGAAGTGCTGACCGAACTCTCCGGTCGCGTGGAGTTGCAGGCGCAGCTGTTTGGCGGCCCGAAAGACCCGAAAGTGCTCGGCGTGATTCTCAACAAGGTCAAGACTGACGAAAGCATGGAGGCCTTCGCTTCACGCCTCAAAGAGCATTCGCCGTTGCTGCGTAGCGGAGACTTCCGTCTGCTGGGCTGCATCCCGTTCCAGCCGGAACTGAACGCCCCGCGCACCCGCGACGTCGCCGACTTGATGGGCGCACAAGTGCTCAACGCCGGGGACTATGAAACCCGGCGCATGACCAAAATCATCATCTGCGCCCGCACCATGCGCAACACCGTGGAGCTGCTCAAGCCCGGCGTGCTGGTGGTGACCCCCGGCGATCGCGACGACATCATCCTCGCCGTCAGCCTCGCGGCCATGAACGGCGTTCCATTGGCCGGCCTGTTGCTGACCAGTGACACCCTGCCCGACCCGCGCATCATGGACCTTTGCCGTGGCGCCTTGCAGGCCGGTCTGCCGGTGTTGTCGGTAAGCACCGGTTCCTACGACACCGCCAACCAGCTCAATGGCCTGAACAAGGAAATCCCGATTGACGACCGCGAGCGTGCGGAGATCATCACCGATTTCGTCGCCAGCCATCTGGATGCCAACTGGCTGCACCAGCGCTGCGGCACCCCGCGTGAAATGCGTTTGTCGCCGGCGGTGTTCCGCTATCAATTGATCCAGCGTGCCCAGGTCGCGAACAAACGCATCGTGTTGCCCGAAGGCTGCGAGCCGCTGACCGTGCAAGCCGCGGCAATCTGTCAGGCCCGTGGCATCGCGCGTTGCGTGTTGCTGGCCAAACCCGAGGATGTGCAAGCCGTCGCCCGCGCCCAGGGGATCGAGCTGCCGCCAGGCTTGGAAATACTTGATCCGGACCTGATCCGCGAACGCTACGTCGAGCCGATGGTTTCCCTGCGCAAGAGCAAAAGCCTCAACGCGCCAATGGCCGAGCAGCAACTGGAAGACACCGTCGTGATCGGCACCATGATGCTGGCGCTCGATGAAGTCGATGGCCTGGTGTCGGGCGTGATTCACTCCACCGCCAACACCATTCGCCCTGCCCTTCAACTGATTAAGACGGCGCCGGGTTGCACGCTGGTGTCGTCGGTGTTCTTCATGCTGTTTCCAGAGGAAGTGCTGGTCTACGGTGACTGCGTAATGAACCCGCACCCAAGCGCCAGCGAACTGGCCGAGATCGCCCTGCAAAGCGCGGATTCGGCGGCGGCCTTCGGCATCACGCCGCGGGTGGCGATGATCAGCTATTCCAGTGGCGAATCGGCCAGCGGCGAAGAAGTCGAGAAGGTCCGCGAAGCGACCCTCCTCGCCCATGAACAGCAAAGCTCGCTGCTGATCGACGGCCCATTGCAATACGACGCCGCCGCCAACGAAACCGTGGCCCGACAACTGGCGCCGAACAGTCAGGTGGCCGGTCGTGCCACGGTGTTCGTGTTCCCCGACCTCAACACCGGCAACACCACCCACAAAGCCGTGCAGCGCAGCGCCGACTGCGTCAGCCTCGGACCAATGCTGCAAGGCTTGCGCAAACCGGTGAACGATTTGCCGCGCGGTGCGCAAGTCGACGACATCGTCTACACCATCGCGTTGACCGCGATTCAAGCCGCCAACCGACCTATGGATGTGTAAATGCTGGATTTCCTACCTGCTCCGCTACGCGGTGTGATTGCCGCGTTGCTGTTGGCCCTGAACACGATTTTGCTTTGCTCGTTTCTGTTCTGTGTGGCGCTCGTCAAAGTATTGCCGTTTGCCCTCACCCAGCGCCTCGCGGGCTGGCTGATGAGCCATACCCACGAAGCGTGGATCAGCCTCAACAAAGGCTGGATGAACCTGGTGCGGCGTACTCGCTGGCACGTCAGCGGGCTGCAGGGCCTGGACTATCAGCACTCGTATCTGATCACCAGCAACCACCAGAGCTGGGTCGATATCCTGGTGCTGCAATACGTGCTCAATCGGCGCATCCAGCCGCTGAAGTTTTTTCTGAAACAGGAACTGATCTGGGTGCCGGTGATTGGTCTGGCGTGGTGGGCGCTGGGCTTTCCGTTCATGAAGCGCTACTCCAAGGCGTATCTGGAGAAGCACCCGGAGAAGAAAGGCAAAGACCTGGAAACCACACGCAAGACCTGCGCTAAGTTTCGCAACAACCCGGTGGGCATTTTCAACTTTGTTGAAGGCACACGTTTTACCGAGGGCAAACATGCCCAGCAGAAATCACCGCTCCGTTATCTGCTCAAGCCCAAGGCTGGCGGCATCGCTTTTGTGCTGGATGCCATGGGCGAGCAGTTGGAATCGATCGTCAACGTGACCATCCACTATCCGGCCGGGCGCCCAGGTTTCTGGGATTTGCTGTGCGGGAATGTGGCTGATGTCGTGGCGCATTTTGAAGAGCTGAAGATTCCGCCGCAGTTCATTGGCAAGAACTACGACCAGGACGGTGAGTACCGATTGCAGTTCCAGGGCTGGATCAATCAGCTGTGGCTGGACAAGGATGCGTTGCTCGACCAGATGCACCGCGAGTATACCGCCAAGTCTTGAGGTGCCTGTTCCGGCCTCATCGCTGGCAAGCCAGCTCCCACAGTGATTCTCAGTGATCACAAGTGTTGTGTACGACCGGGAAACCTGTGGGAGCTGGCTTGCCAGCGATAGCAATCTCGAGGCAACAAAAAACCCGCCGATGATCACTCATCGGCGGGTTTTTCATTTTGCGGCTAAGGCTTAGATCGCGCCACGTTTGCGCAGCAGATCCAGCACTTGCTTGACGCCTTCATCCAGCGACACGGACTGGGTATCGATCACCAGATCGGCATCCAGCGGCACGTCGTACGGGAAGGATTCGCCCGGGATGTTGTCCCCGGCGGCCGCGTACAGACCTTGCGGATCACGCTCGGCGCATACGGTTGGCGAAGCCTGGACGTAGACCGTCAGCAGACGCTCCTTGCCGATCAGTTCCCGGGCCTGTTCACGACCTTCGGCATTTGGGGCAACAAACGCGGCCAGGGTCAGCAGACCCGCCTCGTTGAACTGACGCGCCACGTGCGCGGCACGACGCCAGTTCTCGGTACGCCCGGCGCGATCCTGTGGCAGACCTTTATTCAGGTCATGGCGCAGGTTCTGGCCATCGAGCACAAACACCGCACGACCCAGGTCGAACAGCTTGCGTTCAACCGCATACGCCAGGGTGCTTTTACCAGCGCCGGACAAGCCGCTGAACAATACGGTGGCCGGTTGCTGGCCGAAGCGCTGGGCGCGTTCTTCGGTGGCGACGTGAGCCAGTTTGCCGTGGTGCGTGCTGGTGCCGTGTGCCAGAGGCTGGGCGACGATCATGCCCGCGCCGACGGTGCCGTTGGTCAAGCGGTCGATGATGATGAACGCGCCGGTGGTGCGGTTGCTGTCGTAACCGTCGAGGGCAATCGGCGCATCGAGCGCGATCTTGACCTTGCCGATTTCGTTCAGCTGCAACGCGCTGGCCGGGCCTTCTTCAAGCGTGTTGACGTCGACCTTGTTGACGATGCTGGCGATGGAGCCCGGCACGTAACTGGTGGCGCGCTTGATGTCGTACTTCTTGCCCGGCAGCATCGGCTCTTCAGCCATCCACACCAGCATCGCTTCGAAGCTGTCGGTCACTGGCGGCACGTTGTCGGCATGCACCAACAGGTCGCCACGGGAGATATCGATTTCGTCTTCCATGGTCAGCGTTACGGCTTGACCAGGACCGGCGTGTTCCAGCTCACCTTCGAAGGTGACGATGGATTTCACGCGGCTGCTCTTGCCCGACGGCAGCACCACAACTTCGTCGCCTTTCTTGACGATGCCGCTGGCCAGCGTGCCGGCGAAGCCACGGAAGTTCAGGTTCGGACGGTTGACGTACTGCACCGGGAAACGCAGGTCGGTGAAATTGCGATCGCCCGCCACTTCCACGGTCTCGAGAATTTCCATCAGCGACTGGCCGGTGTACCACGGCGAGCGCTCGGATTTGTTCACCACGTTGTCGCCCTTCAGCGCCGACATCGGCACGAAGTGCATGCTCGTCGGCTTGAGCTTCAGGCCTTCGGCGAACTGCAGGTAATCAGCCTTGATCGACTCGAACACGCCCTGATCGAAGCCCTTGAGGTCCATCTTGTTGATGGCGACCACGATGTGCTTGATGCCCAGCAACGAGGCGATGAAGCTGTGGCGACGGGTCTGGGTCTGCACGCCGTAACGGGCGTCGACCAGGATGATCGCCAGGTCACAGGTGGACGCACCAGTGGCCATGTTGCGGGTGTACTGCTCATGGCCGGGAGTGTCGGCGATGATGAATTTGCGCTTGGCGGTGGAGAAATAGCGGTACGCAACATCGATGGTGATGCCTTGTTCGCGCTCGGCCTGCAAGCCGTCGACCAGCAACGCCAGGTCGATGTCTTCGCCGGTGGTGCCAACTTTTTTCGAGTCGCGGGTGATCGCTTCCAGGTGATCTTCGTAGATCATCTTGGAGTCGTGCAGCAAGCGCCCGATCAGGGTGCTCTTGCCGTCGTCGACGTTACCGCAGGTCAGAAAGCGCAGCAGCTCTTTACGTTCGTGCTGGCCCAGGTAGGCGAGGATGTCCTCGCTGATCAAATCAGATTGGTGGCTCATTGCATTCAAGCTCCAAGCTGTAAGCTTCAAGCGGCAAGCTTGTCGGCGTACAGCTAGTCAGAAATTTTATTGATCAACCCGCTAAGCATTTTTGAAAGCTCGCGAGATTCTGAAATCCAAAGTGCCGCCAACGGTTCTCTGATGTAACCAATTTCACTGCCAATAATTATCTGTGTCCGTAGCTCCCCGCAGGAGGCTTTAGCTATCGACAGAAATCGACATTTTTCTTTTGCAGTGAAACGTTCCATTCCCTCGGCAATATTGCTGGGAATCGAAAGCCCTGAACGAGTGATCTGACTTTTGAAAGCCACATCACCGCATTCGGCCATTTCCTTGTAGAGGTTGACTGCTAATGCTTTGGCTCTTTGCCAAAAAACCAGTTTCTCGAAATCCATTTCGAAACCCGCTTTTGATTCGCTTGCAGCTTGCCGCTTGAAGCTTGCAACTGCTTCTTAGAAATAACCTTGACGTTTTTTGTCTTCCATCGAGCCTGCGCCATCGTGGTCGATGACACGGCCCTGGCGCTCGGAAGTTCGCGTCAGGAGCATTTCCTGAATGATGTCCGTCAGGCTTTCGGCCTCGGACTCCACCGCGCCCGTCAACGGGTAGCAACCAAGGGTACGGAAACGCACTTTCTTTTTGACGATGCGGGCTTTGTCTTCATCGCTCAGGTGTTCGAGGATGCGCTCGTCGTCGATCATGATCAGTGTGCCGTTCTTCTCGATGACTTCACGCTCGGCGGCGAAGTACAGCGGGACGATCGGGATGCCTTCAAGGTAGATGTACTGCCAGATGTCCAGCTCGGTCCAGTTCGACAACGGGAATACACGAATGGATTCGCCCTTGTTGACCTTGCCGTTGTAGACGTTCCACAACTCCGGGCGCTGGTTTTTCGGGTCCCAGCGGTGCTTGCTGTCGCGGAACGAGTACACGCGCTCTTTGGCGCGGGATTTCTCTTCGTCGCGGCGGGCACCACCAAAAGCGGCGTCGAAACCATACTTGTCGAGAGCCTGTTTCAGGCCTTCGGTCTTCATGATGTCGGTGTGTTTGGCGCTGCCGTGGGTGAACGGGTTGATGCCCTGCGCAACGCCTTCCGGGTTGACGTGGGTGATCAGGTCCAGGCCCAGCTCGGCGACCATCTTGTCGCGGAAGCTGTACATCTCCTGGAATTTCCACTGGGTGTCGACGTGCATCACCGGAAACGGCAGCTTGCCAGGGAAGAATGCCTTGCGTGCCAGGTGCAGCATCACGGCGGAGTCTTTACCGATGGAGTACAGCATCACCGGGTTATCGAACTCGGCGGCCACCTCGCGGATGATGTGGATGCTTTCCGCCTCCAGCTGTTTCAGATGCGTCAGTTTGTCGACCATGGCTACTCACGAAATCTTTCTTATGAACGGCCAGCGGGCCGTGTTCGAGCGGGGAATCCTAGCACAGCGACCCCTTCTAATCAGGACGCCAACTAGATCGAAAGAGCATATGAATATGCCTGCTCGTTTGGGCGATACAGAGCTTCTGTAGGAGCGAGCAGGCTCGCGATGGTCGTCAACGATAACGCTGGAAACCTGACACCCGGTGTTGTTCTCAGGTTCATCGCGAGCATGCTCGCTCCTACAGTGTCGCGTTCATCGTCAGATCGGATTCGGGCAGTCGATGAAGATGTGCTCCAGTGCAAAGCGCCGCGCCAGGTAATCCCCCAAGGCCTGGACGCCATAACGCTCGGTAGCATGATGACCGGCGGCGATAAAACTGATGTCATTTTCCCGGGCACTGTGGAAGGTTTGCTCCGACGCTTCGCCACTGAGGTAAAGATCGACACCCGCGAGTACGGCCTGATCGATGTACCCCTGACCGCCGCCCGTGCACCAGCCGACCCGGCGAATCATTTGGCTGCCCTCAATCAACAAGGGTTCACGGCCCATGACTTCCTGCACTCGACGGGCGAAGTCTCGGGCCATCATCGGTTCATTCAACGAGCCGACCAAACCGACGATTTTCAGGTTATCGGGATCGAGCGGGCCTTCGACGGTGATGTCGAGCTGCCGTGCCAACTGCACGTTGTTGCCTACATCCGGATGCAGATCGAGCGGCAAGTGATAGGACAGCAGGCTGATATCGTGCTTGAGCAACGTCTTCAAGCGGCGTTGCTTCATCCCGGTGATGCAAGGATTCTCGCCTTTCCAGAAATAGCCGTGATGCACCAGTACCAGATCGGCATTGGCTTCTACCGCGGCATCCAACAACGCCTGGCTGGCAGTGACGCCGCTGACGATGCGCATCACCTGCGGCCGGCCCTCGACCTGCAGGCCGTTGGGGCAGTAATCGGCAATTTTCGAACTGCCGAGGTAGCGATCGGCTTCTTCGACCAGTGTGCTCAGGGCGACGGCCATAAAAGACTCCTAAATATCCCGTTCAGAGGCACGCGCGGCCTCGTATAATGCGCGTCATTATGAGCGGTCTCATACCGCCTGCAACTCTCTCAGGACGTGCTTAATGCTCAAGGCGCTGCGTTTTTCCGGCTGGCCGCTGTTGGCCGGCGTGCTTGTCGCTCTGTTAATCATCCAGCGTTACCCGCAGTGGGTCGGGCTTCCAAGCCTCGACGTCAACCTGCAACAAGCCCCGCAGACCACCAGCATGCAGCAGGGCCCGGTGTCCTACTCCGACGCGGTGATCATCGCCGCGCCGTCCGTGGTGAACCTGTACACCACCAAAGTCATCAACAAACCCAGCCATCCGCTGTTCGAGGACCCGCAGTTCCGGCGCTTCTTCGGCGATAATTCGCCCAAGCAGAAGCGCATGGAATCGAGCCTCGGCTCCGGCGTGATCATGAGCCCGGAAGGCTACATCCTGACCAACAACCACGTCACCAGCGGTGCCGACCAGATCGTGGTGGCCCTCAAGGACGGACGTGAGACGCTGGCCCGGGTGATCGGCAGCGATCCGGAAACCGATCTCGCGGTACTGAAAATCGACCTCAAAACCCTGCCTTCGATTACTGTCGGTCGCTCCGACAACATCCGCATCGGCGACGTCGCGCTGGCCATCGGCAACCCGTTCGGCGTCGGCCAGACCGTGACCATGGGCATCATCAGCGCCACCGGGCGCAATCAGCTGGGCCTGAACAACTACGAAGACTTCATCCAGACCGACGCCGCCATCAACCCCGGCAACTCCGGTGGTGCGCTGGTGGACGCCAACGGCAACCTGACCGGTATCAACACGGCGATTTTCTCCAAGTCCGGCGGCTCACAAGGCATCGGTTTCGCCATCCCGGTCAAACTGGCCATGGAAGTGATGAAGTCGATCATTGAACACGGCCAGGTGATTCGCGGCTGGCTGGGCATTGAAGTTCAGCCATTGAGCCAGGAACTGGCGGAGTCCTTTGGTTTGTCCGGGCGTCCGGGCATTGTGGTCGCCGGGATCTTCCGCGACGGGCCGGCACAGAAGGCCGGCCTGCAACTGGGCGACGTGATTCTCGCCATCGACGGCGAACCAGCCGGTGACGGTCGTCGCTCGATGAACCAGGTGGCACGGATCAAACCGACCGACAAGGTCACGATCCAGGTGATGCGCAATGGCAAGGAATTGAAGCTCACCGCGGAAATCGGCTTGCGTCCGCCGCCGGCACCTGTGAAAGAGAAAGAAGAAGAGTAAGCAGACGTCACATGTCCTGTGGGAGCGTGGCTTGCCCGCGATAGGAACACCGCGGTGTATCAGCTTTACCGCGTTATCGTTCATCGCGGGCAAGCCACGCTCCCACAAGGGGATAGAAGTGCTTTAGAGATCGCTGAGGCCGTCGATCAACGCCTGATTCTGCTCTGGCGTACCAATCGAGATCCGCAGGAACTGGGCAATCCGCTCCTGCTTGAAGTGCCGCACGATCACGCCTTGCTCGCGCAACTTCGCCGCCAGACCCGCTGCATCGTGCTTCGGGTGACGGGCGAAGATGAAGTTCGCGGCCGACGGCAGGACTTCAAAACCCTTCGCCTGCAATTGCCCGATGACGTTCTCGCGGCTGTCGATGACCAATTGGCAGGTCTTGTCGAAGTACTCACGGTCGTCGAACGCCGCAGCGGCACCGACAATCGCCAGACGATCCAGCGGATAGGAGTTGAAGCTGTTCTTGATCCGTTCCAACGCCTCGATCAGGTCCGGATGCCCCACCGCCAGGCCAACCCGCAGACCAGCCAGGGAGCGGGATTTTGACAGGGTCTGGGTGACCAGCAGATTCGGATAACGGTCCACCAAGGTGATTGCCGTTTCACCGCCGAAATCGATGTAAGCCTCGTCCACCACGACCACCGAATCCGGGCTGGCCTTGAGGATCTGCTCCACCGCTTCCAGCGCCAACAGGCAACCGGTCGGCGCGTTCGGATTCGGGAAGATGATCCCGCCGTTCGGCTTGGCGTAGTCCGCCGGGTTGATCTGGAACTGTTCGTCCAGCGGCACCGCGTCGAATTTGATGCCGTACAACCCGCAGTAGACCGGATAGAAGCTGTAGCTGATGTCCGGGAACAGCAGTGGCTGATCGTGCTGCAGCAAACCGTGAAAGATGTGCGCCAGGACTTCATCGGAACCGTTGCCGAGGAACACCTGATTGCCTTGCACGCCGTAGTACCTGGCGACGGCTTGCTTGAGCACATCGCCGTTCGGGTCCGGATACAGACGCAAGTTGTCGTTCAGTTCGGTCTGCATCGCAGCCAGGGCTTTGGGCGATGGACCGTACGGGTTTTCGTTGGTATTGAGTTTCACCAGTTTCGTCAGCTTCGGTTGTTCGCCCGGTACATAAGGCACCAGATCCTTGACGAACGGGCTCCAGAATTTGCTCATGTTCAGTTTCCCTTTTGTTCGTCGACGATGCGGTATTCGGCACTGCGGGCGTGGGCGGTCAGCGACTCGCCACGGGCCAGCACGGAAGCGGTCTTGCCCAGAACGGATGCGCCCTGCTCGGAGCAGAAGATGATCGACGAGCGTTTCTGGAAGTCATACACACCCAGCGGCGATGAGAACCGCGCGGTGCCGGAGGTTGGCAACACGTGGTTCGGGCCTGCGCAGTAATCGCCCAGCGCTTCAGAGGTGTGACGGCCCATGAAGATTGCACCGGCGTGGCGGATCTGCGGCAGCCAGGCTTGGGGATCGGCCACCGACAATTCCAGATGCTCCGGCGCGATGCGGTTGGCGACTTCGATGGCTTGCTCCATGTCGCGCACCTTGATCAGCGCCCCACGGCCGTTGATCGAGGTCTCGATGATGGCGGCGCGTTCCATGGTCGGCATCAGTTTGCTGATGCTCGCAGCGACCTTGTCGAGGAATTCGGCGTCGGGGCTGACCAGAATTGCCTGGGCGTCTTCGTCGTGCTCGGCCTGGGAAAACAGGTCCATGGCGATCCAGTCCGGATCGGTCTGGCCGTCGCACACCACGAGGATTTCGGACGGGCCGGCGATCATGTCGATACCGACCTGGCCGAACACGTGACGCTTGGCGGTGGCGACATAGATGTTGCCCGGACCGACCACTTTATCGACCTTCGGTACGCTTTCAGTGCCGTAGGCCAACGCCGCAACTGCCTGCGCGCCACCAATGGTGAACACGCGATCGACGCCCGCGATGCAAGCGGCGGCCAGTACCAGCTCATTGATTTCACCACGCGGGGTCGGCACGACCATGACCACTTCGGTCACGCCGGCGACCTTGGCCGGAATCGCATTCATCAATACTGACGACGGATACGACGCCTTGCCGCCCGGCACGTACAAACCTGCACGGTCCAACGGCGTGACTTTCTGGCCCAGCACCGTGCCGTCGGCCTCGGTGTAGCTCCAGGAATCCTGCTTCTGCTTTTCGTGGTAGCTGCGCACGCGGGCGGCGGCGACTTCTAGCGCTTCGCGCTGAGGCACGGTGATGCGGGTCAGTGCCAGTTCCAGACGCTCACGCGGCAGGATCAGGTCGGCCATGGATTTCACGTCCAGCCCGTCGAACTGCCGGGTGAAGTCCACCAGTGCCGCGTCGCCACGTTCACGAACGGCCTTGATGATGTCCAGCACTCGCTGATTGACCGAGTCGTCAGACACACTTTCCCAGCTCAGCAGATGATCCAGATGATGTGCGAAATCCGGGTCAGCAGCGTTGAGTCGGCGAATTGCAGTCGGTGCGGTCATAGCGAGAGCCTCATAGGAATGGCAAAAACTCAGGCGCCCTAACTTAGCAGTCGTTTCCGCTTGGGCACCTGAGATTCTGGCTATGAGGCGGATAGACGGGCGCGACTCAAGGTCGCGCAGGTAAATCAGCCGCGGTGTCGAGACTCCACTGCCTTGCGCAGGGTGTCGATCAACGCCTGGATACGGGCGTGCTGCATTTTCATCGAAGCCTTGTTGACGATCAGACGGGAACTGATGGCCGCGATAAAGTCCTGTGGCTCCAGGCCATTGGCCCGCAGCGTGTTGCCGGTGTCGACCACGTCGATGATCTTGTCCGCCAGACCGATCAGTGGCGCCAGCTCCATCGAGCCGTACAGCTTGATGATGTCGACCTGACGGCCCTGTTCGGCGTAGTAGCGCTTGGCAACGTTGACGAACTTGGTGGCGATACGCAGACGGCCCTTGGGCTCGACGGCGCCGACCTTACCGGCGGTCATCAGCTTGCACTGGGCAATTTGCAGGTCCAGCGGCTCGTACAGGCCCTGGCCGCCGTATTCCATCAGCACATCTTTACCCGCAACACCGAGGTCGGCGGCACCGTGCTCGACGTAAGTCGGCACATCGGTAGCGCGCACGATCAGCAGACGGACATCGTCCTGGGTCGTGGGGATGATCAGCTTGCGGCTCTTGTCCGGATTCTCGGTCGGCACGATGCCCGCTTCAGCCAGAAGCGGCAAAGTATCGTCAAGGATGCGGCCCTTGGACAGTGCGATAGTCAGCATGGGAAACGTCAGCCCTTAATCAGGAATCTTATGCCCGGTCGCAAACGGCGCCGGACACGCATCGAGCCGGAAACCGGCTCGACATACAACAAATCCATTGGGCACGTCCTTGTGCCCGTGCAGCAGAAACTAGCCCGGAACGCGGCGAATCTTGGCGCCCAGCATCTGCAGTTTCTCTTCGATGCACTCGTAGCCACGGTCGATGTGGTAGATGCGGTCGATCAGGGTGTCGCCTTCGGCGATCAGAGCCGAGATCACCAGGCTGGCCGAAGCCCGCAGGTCGGTAGCCATCACTGGCGCGCCCTTGAGTTTTTCGATACCGGTGACAATCGCGGTGTTGCCTTCGACCTGGATGTGAGCCCCCATGCGATGCAGTTCGTAGACGTGCATGAAGCGGTTTTCGAAGATCGTCTCGATCACAGCGCCCGTGCCTTCGGCAATGGCGTTGAGGGAAATGAACTGCGCCTGCATGTCAGTCGGGAATGCCGGGTACGGAGCGGTCCGCACGTTGACGGCTTTTGGCCGCTTGCCGTGCATGTTCAGCTCGATCCAGTCTTCGCCACAGGTGATTTCGGCACCGGCTTCGCGGAGTTTTTCCAGAACGGCTTCGAGAATGGTCGGATCAGTGTCCTTGACCTTCACGCGGCCGCCAGTCACGGCAGCGGCAACCAGGTAGGTACCGGTTTCGATACGGTCTGGCATCACCTTGTAAGTGGTGGTGTGCAGACGCTCGACGCCATCGATGGTGATGGTGTCGGTGCCAGCGCCGGAAACCTTGGCGCCCATGGCGTTCAGGAAGTTCGCCAGGTCGACCACTTCCGGCTCGCGCGCGGCGTTGGCCAGGACGCTGCGGCCCTTGGCCAGAGCGGCTGCCATCATGATGTTTTCGGTACCGGTCACGCTGACGGTATCGAAGAAGAAGTGCGCGCCGCGCAGGCCACCTTCAGGCGCCTTGGCCTTGATGTAGCCGCCTTCGACGTCGATGACCGCGCCCATGGCTTCGAGACCACGAATGTGCAGGTCAACCGGACGCGAACCGATGGCGCAACCGCCAGGCAGAGCGACTTCGGCTTCGCCAAAACGGGCAACCATCGGACCCAGTACCAGGATCGACGCACGCATGGTTTTAACCAGTTCGTACGGCGCGATCAGGGTCTTGATGGTGCGCGGGTCGATTTCGACGGACAGTTTCTCGTCGATCACCGGCTCGATCCCCATGCGACCGAACAGTTCGATCATGGTGGTGATGTCGTGCAGGTGCGGCAGGTTGGCAACGGTCACGGGACCGTCGCACAGCAGCGTGGCCGCCAGGATCGGCAGGGCAGAGTTCTTTGCCCCGGAGATGCGGATTTCGCCGTCAAGACGAGCACCGCCAGTAATAATCAATTTATCCATAAGAATCTCGACGCCCTTGGGCTCAGGTGCGCTCGGCCCAGGCCGCGCTGCTGAAAAATTTCATAGTGACCGCATGGATGCTGCCATCGGTGATCCATGGGTTCAAATGGGCATAGATCTGCTGCTGACGCTTCACCGGGCTCAACGCCGCCAGTTCATCGCTAATCACGTTCAGCTGGAAATTGCAGCCTTCGCCCTCGACTTCTACCAACGTTCCGGGCAGCTTTCCTTCAAGGAAGCTCTTCACTTCTACGGCCTGCATGCTCAACCTCAATCGGCGCCCTGTGCGCGCGGGTCGGACATCATACAAAAAAGCCCCGCGCCTGCGAACCCCGCGGAGCAGGACTCTGACGGGGGGCTTTTTTATCGATGCGGGTTAGGGATGCGTCAACAGCTCGGTCAGCTCACTGACCTGGGCGATTTCACGCATGTCTTCTGGCATCGCACGAATGCTCAGGGCCTTGCCGGCCGCCTGGGCATCACGCATGAAGCACAGCAACAATGACAGGCCGACGCTGCTGGACTTCGTCACAGCCGAACAATCAACCACCAGCGCCGCGGCAGTGCTGGCCTTGATCAGCGCCCGCCCCTGCTCGCGCAGGCCGGGGCCGCTGCGGTAATCCAGCACGCCGCTGAGCCGCAGCTCGCCAGCGTCGTCCATCAGGACGGCCGATTCACTCATTGGGTTTGCTTCTCGGTGGATTCCTTGGCCTTGGCGACTTCACCGGCCCAACCATTGATGGTCTTGTCCAGGTCGTTGCCATTGCGCTGCATCGCATCGGCGAACTGATCACGGAACAGCTTGCCAATGTTGATGCCGTTGATGATGACGTTACGCAGCTTCCACTCGCCATTGATCTTTTCCAGCGTATAGGAAACCGGATAGATCGCGCCGTTGCTGCCCTTGACCGTCATGCCAACGCTGGTGCGGTCGCCCGACTCGTCCTTGGCAGGATCAACGACGATGCCCTGGTTGTTGTATTCCAGCAAGGCATTGCCATAGAACTGGAACAGACCTTTTTTGAAGTTTTCTTCAAAGGTCTTCATTTGCTCCGGTGTAGCTTTGCGCGAGTACTTGACCGTCATGATGCTCTTGGAAATGCCTTCGGCATCCACGACAGGCCCGACAATGCTATTCAGCGCCGCATAGAAATCCTGCGGATCCTGCTTGTACTTCTCTTTGTTGGCCGCCAGGTCGGCGAGCAAACGGGTAGTAGTGTCCTGTACCAGTTCGTGCGCTGAAGGTGCCGCCACGGCATTGGCTACCAATGGCAGCGCCGCGAGCAGTACCAACAGGCCACGTCGCAAGGTAGAGATCATTTAACAGTTCCTCATTTGGCGTCTTTGCTAACGGTATTGAGCAGGAATTTACCGATCAGGTCTTCAAGCACCAGCGACGACTGGGTGTCGTGGATGGTTCCACCGTCCTTGAGCAGGGAATCTTCGCCGCCCACGCTGATACCGATGTACTTCTCGCCCAACAGACCGGCGGTCAGGATAGATGCCGTGGAATCAGCCGGCAGGTTATCGACACGCTTTTCCACTTCCAGGGTCACACGACCGGTAAAGCTGTCGCGATCCAGATCGATCGCGGTGACCTTGCCGATGGTCACACCGGCCATGGTCACTTTGGCTCTGACCGTCAAACCGGCGATATTGTCAAAGTATGCATAAAGTTTATAGGTGTCGGTGCTCGGGCTCGGGGACAGTCCACTGACCCGCAACGCCAACAGCAGCAAAGCCAGGATGCCAGCCAGCAAGAAAAGGCCGACACCGATTTCCAGGGTGCGGTTTTGCATCAGAAATCTCCAAACATCAAGGCAGTCAGAATAAAGTCCAGGCCGAGCACTGCCAACGAGGCATACACAACGGTCTTGGTAGTGGCTCGGCTGATCCCCTCGGAAGTAGGGTCACAGTCATAGCCTTGGAATACGGCGATCCACGTCACGACAAAGGCGAAGACAATGCTTTTGATGATCCCGTTGAGCACATCGTCGGCGAAGGTCACGCTGTTCTGCATGTTCGACCAGTAGGAGCCTTCGTAGACACCCAGCCAGTCGACAGCCACCCACGAACCACCCCAGATGCCCACGACGCTGAAAATCATGGCCAGCACCGGCAGGGAAATGAAGCCGGCCCACAGGCGCGGGGCAATGATGTACTTGAGCGGGTCGACGCCAATCATTTCCAGGCTGGATAACTGCTCGGTGGACTTCATGTTGCCGATTTCGGCCGTCAGCGCCGAACCGGCACGTCCGGCGAACAGCAAGGCAGTCACCACAGGCCCCAGTTCACGCAACAGCGTCAGCGCGACCATTTGCCCGACGGCCTGCTCGGAGCCATAGCTCGACAGGATGTTGAACCCTTGCAGCGCCAGCACCATACCGATGAACACCCCGGAGACCACGATGATCACCAGGGACATCACGCCTACCGAATGCAGTTGCTTGACCAGCAGCCCGAAACCGCCACCGATACCGCCACGGCCCAGCAAAGCGTGGAACAGAAACAGCGCCGAGCGTCCGAACACCGCCAGCACGTCGATACCCGCCTGGCCGAACCGGCGTACGCGCTCTATTAATGAAATTTTGCGCATCAGCGCTTCCCCAGAAGATCTGCGCGGTAATCCGTCGCTGGAAAGTGGTACGGAACCGGGCCATCGGGGTCGCCAGTCATGAACTGACGAATGCGGGGGTCATCCGAATTCATCAACTCGTCAGGCGTGCCCTGCCCCAGCACCTGGCCGTCACCCACGACATAGATATAGTCCGCAATGCTCGCGGTCTCGGCCAGGTCGTGGGAAACCACGATACTGGTGATACCCAGCGCATCGTTGAGCAGGCGGATCAGGCGCACCAGTACGCCCATGGCGATCGGGTCCTGGCCGACAAAGGGTTCGTCGTACATGAGAATCTGCGGATCAAGCGCAATCGCCCGTGCCAGCGCGACACGACGCTTCATACCGCCGGACAATTCGTCGGGCATCAGGTCGATGGCGCCGCGCAAGCCTACCGCCTGCAATTTAAGCAGGACGATGTCGCGGATCATTTCTTCCGGCAGCCCGGTGTGAACGCGCAGCGGAAAAGCCACGTTCTCGAACACATCGAGATCGGTGAACAGTGCGCCACTCTGAAACAGCACACCCATATGCTTGCGGGCATCGAACAGATCGCTGCGCGACAGCTTCGGCAGGTTCTGCCCGTTGACCCAGACTTCGCCCTTGGTAGGGCGCAATTGCGCGCCCATCAAACGCAACAGCGTGGTCTTGCCACACCCGGAAGGCCCCATGATGCCGGTGACCTTACCGCGCGGGATACGGATATCGACGTTATTGAAAATGCTGCGCGCACCGCGCTTGAAGGTCAGTCCCTTCAGCTCGACCGCGTAGGCGTTATCGGCACTCATCTAAACTCCTTGCGATGCAGCCTCTCACTCGGACGCCTGACTTTCTGACGAAAGCACATACCTTCCGGGCAGGCCGAACTGGCGGCGAACTATATCACTGCAACCGCTGCGCGCCCAAGGCCATTGCCGGGTCATCTTCAGCGCGACGCCCGGCAAGACGCTTCTTTCAGAGGGATTAAGTAACAAGGAATGACAATGCGTAACGAACTTGCGTGAGGGTTTCGAACATAAACGCTATAATCGCCGCCTTTTCATCGGGCTATACGATTTCAGACATGAGCCAATCCAGCGACCTGATTCAATCGGCACAACGCACCATCCGCCTCGAGGTAGAAGCCGTACAAGGCCTGCTGCCCCACATCGACGCAGATTTCGTACGCGCTTGCGAGATGATTCTGGCCAGCAAAGGCCGCGTGGTCGTGGTCGGCATGGGCAAGTCAGGGCACATCGGCAACAAGATCGCCGCCACCCTGGCCAGCACCGGCACCACGGCCTTTTTTGTGCACCCGGCCGAAGCCAGTCACGGCGACATGGGCATGATCACCCGTGACGACGTCATCCTGGCACTCTCGAACTCCGGCTCCACCAACGAAATCGTGACTTTGCTGCCACTGATCAAGCGTTTGGGCATTCAGTTGATCAGCATGACCGGCAACCCCGCCTCGCCGCTGGCCAAGGCTGCCGAGGTCAACCTGAACGTGCATGTCGAGCACGAAGCCTGCCCGCTGAACCTGGCACCGACCTCCTCGACCACCGCCGCACTGGTTATGGGCGACGCCTTGGCCGTTGCGTTACTGGAGGCCCGCGGCTTTACCGCCGAAGACTTCGCTTTTTCCCATCCCGGCGGCGCCCTGGGCCGACGCCTGTTGCTGAAAGTGGAAAATGTCATGCACGCCGGGCAGGAGCTGCCGCAAGTTCAGCGCGGCACCCTGCTCAAGGACGCCCTGATGGAAATGACCCGCAAGGGGCTGGGCATGACGGTAGTCCTGGAGGCCGATGGCAAACTGGCAGGGATTTTCACCGACGGTGACTTGCGTCGCACGCTGGACCGCAGCATCGATATCCACAGCACTACGATCGATCAGGTCATGACGGCTCACGGCAAGACTGCCCGAGCCGAAATGCTTGCCGCCGAAGCGCTGAAAATCATGGAAGATCACAAGATCAGCGCGCTGGTCGTGGTCGATAGTGAAGACCGCCCTGTCGGCGCGTTGAACATGCACGACTTGCTGCGCGCGGGAGTAATGTAATGAACACGGACCTGCTGCAACGCGGCAAACAGATCAAGCTGGCGGTTTTCGACGTCGACGGCGTTCTCACCGATGGGCGCCTGTACTTTCTCGAAGACGGCAGCGAATTCAAGACGTTCAACACTCTGGACGGCCAAGGCATCAAGATGCTGATGGCAGCTGGTGTACAGACCGCTATCATCAGCGGCCGAAAGACCCCGGTGGTCGAGCGTCGAGCGAAGAACCTCGGTATCCCGCACCTGTTTCAGGGTCGCGAAGACAAACTGGTCGTTCTCGACGGTCTTCTGGAGCAACTAGGCTTAAGCTATGAACAGGTCGCCTACCTGGGCGATGACCTGCCAGACCTGCCGGTGATCCGTCGCGTTGGTCTGGGCATGGCAGTGGCCAACGCCGCCAGCTTCGTGCGCGAACACGCTCACGGCGTCACCGCTGCCCGCGGTGGCGAAGGCGCCGCTCGCGAATTCTGCGAATTGATCCTGCGTGCCCAGGATCGCCTCGATGCAGCCAACGCTGCATACCTGTGAGCCCTATATGTTGAGCAAAAAGATTCGCAGTATTTTGTTGTTCGGTTGCATCGCGGCGATATTCGCCGCGGTCGGCTACTGGAACATCAGCCCGGAACGCTTCCTCGACAAGCCGGTTGTGCGTGCCAATGAAAGCGAGATCGACTATTACGCCATCAACGCCCACAGCGTACAGTTCCTGCCGGATGGTAAATTGCAGTACGAAATGACCTCCGACAAGGTCGAACACCTGAAAGCGACCGAAGTTACCTTGCTGACCAATCCCGACCTGAACATGTTCCGCGGTACCGAATTCCCGTGGCACGTCCAGAGCGAGAAAGGCGAGGTCAATCCCGATGGCACCGAGGTCGAACTGATCGACTCGGTACGCATCACACGCTTCGACGAAAAAAACCGCAGAACCCTGATCACCACCACTCGCATGACCGTGTTCCCGCAGCAGCAATATGCGCAGACCGAGCAAGACGTTAGAATCGACGGCGCTGGCGGTGTCTCGACTGGCAAGGGAATGAAGGCGTATTTGAAAGAAAGCAGGATACACCTGCTATCGAACGTAAGAGGACAGTATGAGGCTCGTTAAAACACTCCCTATTTTGCTCAGTCTGGGCGCAGCACTGGGAAGCGTGAGCGCCTGGGCTCTGCCGGACGATCAGCAACAGCCTATTCGCATTCAGGCCGACGACGCCCAACTGGACGACAAGAACGGTATTGCTACCTATACGGGCGATGTGATCATCACCCAGGGCTCGATGAAGGTCACCGGCAACAAAGTGACCATGACCCGCACCCCGGCCGGCGATATCGATGTAGTGACCTCCGTGGGCAACCTCGCCTACTTCGAGCAACTGCAAACCGCTGGCGATACGAAACCTGTTCAGGGTTATGGCGTGACCATCCAGTACCACGCCTCGCAAGACCGCGTCGTGCTGATCGACCGCGCCAAAGTCATCGACAAGGATGGCAACATCACCCAAGGCGAAAAAATCGTCTACGACACAAACAAGAAGCTGGCCAGCGCCGGTCGCGCCACCGGCAGCAAAGTCACCGAGTCGCGCCCACGCATCGACATGGTGATTCAGCCGAAAAAGAAAACTGACGAGCAGAAGGCCCAGTAATGGCAACTCTGAAAGCTCAGCACCTGGCCAAGGCCTACAAGAGTCGCCAGGTCGTGCGTGACGTCAGCCTGTCCATCGACAGCGGCCAGATCGTCGGCCTGCTCGGCCCGAACGGCGCCGGCAAGACCACCTGCTTCTACATGATCGTCGGCCTGGTGCAGGCCGACCAGGGTCGCGTTCTGATCGACGACCTGGACGTCAGCCACCAGCCGATGCACGGTCGTGCGAAGGCCGGCATCGGTTATCTGCCGCAAGAAGCGTCGATTTTCCGCAAGCTCTCGGTGGCCGACAACATCATGGCGATCCTCGAGACCCGCAAGGAACTCGACAAGGCAGGTCGTCGCAAGGAACTGGAAAGCCTGCTTCAGGAATTCCACATCAGCCACATTCGCGACAACCTGGGCATGAGCCTGTCCGGCGGTGAACGTCGCCGCGTGGAAATCGCCCGCGCACTGGCCACCAATCCGAAATTCATTCTCCTCGATGAACCCTTCGCCGGCGTGGACCCGATCTCGGTGGGCGATATCAAACAGATCATCTATCACCTCAAGGCCAAAGGCATTGGCGTACTGATCACCGACCACAACGTCCGTGAAACCCTGGACATCTGCGAAACGGCCTATATCGTCAATGATGGCCAGCTGATTGCCGAAGGTGACGCAGAAACGATCCTGGCCAACGATCTGGTCAAGGAAGTTTACCTGGGGCACGAATTCCGCCTGTAATGACTGCGCTCGCTGGTTTGCGCACGGGCGCCGACCGACATATCGACAAAGGTTTTCGTTTTTATTGTTACAGCGGTCTAGGCAAAGGCCTCTGATTCAGGCATATAACTTGCTTAAGTTTGGCGCCTCGGCGCCCTGTAGTGGATGGCGCATGTGCGCCGGCGAATAAGGTGTTAAGCCCCTGCCATGAAACCATCGCTAGTCTTGAGAATGGGCCAGCAGCTGACGATGACACCTCAGCTGCAACAGGCCATCCGCCTGCTCCAATTGTCGACCCTGGACCTGCAACAGGAAATCCAGGAGGCCCTGGAGTCCAATCCGATGCTCGAACGCCAGGAAGAAGGCGACGACTTCGACAACGCCGACCCCTTGGCCGACAACACCGAACAAAAGCCCAACACCGATATCCAGGAACCCTCCTACCAGGAGAGCGCACCGACCGTCGATAACCTCGAGGAAGGTGACTGGAACGAACGCATCCCCAACGAACTCCCTGTCGATACCGCCTGGGAAGACGTTTACCAGACCAGCGCCAGCAGCCTGCCCAGCAACGATGATGATGAGTGGGATTTCACTACCCGCACATCGGCCGGCGAAAGCCTGCAAAGCCATTTGCTGTGGCAATTGAACCTGGCGCCGATGTCTGACACCGATCGCCTGATCGCCGTCACCCTGATCGATTGCATCAATAATCAGGGCTATCTGGACGAAACCCTTGAGGAAATCCTCGAAGCGTTCGATCCGGAACTGGACATTGAGCTGGACGAAATCGAAGCGGTCCTGCACCGCATCCAGCAATTCGAACCGGCCGGCATCGGCGCCCGCAACCTGGGCGAATGCCTGCTGCTGCAATTGCGTCAGCTGCCTGCCAAAACACCTTGGCTGGCCGAAGCCAAACGGCTGGTCACCGACTACATCGATTTGCTTGGCGGCCGAGATTACAGCCAGCTCATGCGTCGCATGAAGCTCAAGGAAGACGAACTGCGCCAGGTGATCGAACTGGTCCAGAGCCTTAATCCGCGCCCCGGTTCACAAATCGAGTCCACCGAAGCCGAGTACGTCGTGCCTGACGTCATCGTACGCAAGGACAACGAGCGCTGGCTGGTCGAACTCAATCAGGAGTCGGTACCTCGGCTTCGGGTCAATGCCCAGTACGCAGGCTTCGTACGCCGCGCCGACACCAGCGCCGACAACACCTTCATGCGCAATCAGTTGCAGGAGGCCCGCTGGTTCATCAAGAGCCTGCAGAGCCGCAACGAAACCCTGATGAAAGTCGCTACCCAGATCGTCGAACACCAGCGCGGCTTTCTGGAGTACGGCGACGAAGCCATGAAGCCATTGGTCCTGCATGACATTGCCGAAGCGGTGGGCATGCACGAGTCGACGATTTCACGGGTAACCACCCAGAAATTCATGCATACCCCACGGGGTATCTATGAGCTGAAATACTTTTTCTCCAGCCACGTCAGTACCTCCGAAGGCGGCGAATGCTCGTCTACGGCGATCCGCGCGATCATCAAAAAACTGGTTGCCGCGGAAAATCAGAAAAAGCCGTTGAGTGACAGCAAGATCGCTGGTTTACTGGAGGCACAAGGCATTCAGGTGGCTCGCCGCACCGTCGCCAAGTACCGCGAATCCCTCGGGATCGCGCCTTCGAGCGAACGTAAGCGGTTGATGTAGAGCCACGCCACAGCGTTCCAGTGGTAGATCATCTGATCTACCGCTTTATGCACTGGCAACGAAGGAGAAGCTGTATGCAAGTCAACATCAGTGGACACCAACTGGAAGTGACCGAACCTCTTCGCACCTACATCGGCGAAAAACTCGAACGATTGGAGCGACATTTCGACAAGATCACCAACGTGCAAGTCACGATGACGGTCGAGAAGCTGAAGCAGAAAATCGAAGCCACCCTGCATATTCCCGGCAGTGAAGTGGTCGCAAACGCTGAGCATGACGACATGTATGCGGCGATCGACTCACTCACCGACAAGCTGGATCGCCAACTCAAAAAGCATAAGGAAAAGACCCAGAGCCTCCTTCAGGGCGCAACCGGTCGTTAACACTCCCAACCCATGATCCGACTTGAAAACATCCTGACCCCCGGCCGTTCTTTGGTGAACGTGCCGGGCGGCAGTAAAAAGAAAGCCCTCGAACAAATTGCCAACCTCATCCATCGCGAAGTGCCGGATCTGGAGATGCAAGATGTCTTCGAGGCATTGATTGCCCGTGAAAAACTCGGTTCTACCGGTTTTGGCAACGGCATCGCCATTCCTCACTGCCGCCTCAAAGGTTGCGTGTCGCCCATCAGTGCCTTGATGCACCTGGACGCACCTATTGATTTCGACGCTATTGATGGCGCCCCGGTTGACCTGCTCTTCGTGCTGTTGGTCCCGGAAGCCGCCACCGATGCTCACCTGGAACTGTTACGACAGATCGCCAGCATGCTCGACCGCAAGGAAGTGCGCGAAAAACTGCGCAGCGCCCCGAGTAATGAAGCCTTGTACCAGGTCGTCCTGGACGAGCAAAACGGTCATTAATCATGCGTTTGATCATCGTCAGCGGTCGCTCCGGCTCAGGTAAAAGTACCGCCCTCGCCGTTCTCGAGGACAACGGATACTATTGCATCGACAACCTCCCTGCCGGGTTGTTGCCGGAGCTTGCCGAGCGCGCACTTGTTCATACTGAGCTGTCTCAACCGCTGGTTGCCGTGTCCATTGACGCACGCAACCTGCCCAGTCATCTCTCACGTTTTCCCGATCTCCTCGAAGAAGTCCGCGGCCGGCATATCCAGTGCGATATTTTGTACCTGGACGCCGATGAAGAAACGTTGCTCAAGCGCTTTTCCGAAACCCGTCGACGTCACCCGCTGAGCAACGCCAATCGTTCGCTCGCCGAAGCAATCAACGTTGAAAGCGTCTTGCTCGGCCCCATCGCCGACCTCGCCGACCTCAAGATAAACACCACCAGCCTGAATTTGTATCAACTGCGCGACTCGATCAAATTGCGCCTTTTGAACCAGCCGGAACCCGGCACGGCATTTCTGGTGGAGTCGTTCGGGTTCAAGCGCGGTATGCCGGTAGACGCTGACCTGGTGTTCGACGTACGTTGCCTGCCCAATCCCTACTGGAAGCCGGAACTGAGAGAACAATCCGGCCTCGATCAGCCGGTTGCCGATTATCTGGCGGCACAGCCAGATGTCGAAGAGATGTTCCAGGACATTTCCACATACCTGCTAAAGTGGCTCCCTCGTTTTGCCGCCAGTAACCGCGCCTACGTGACCATTGCCATTGGTTGCACTGGCGGACATCACCGTTCCGTCTACCTGACCGAACGCTTGGGCAAAGCCCTGCAACAAACCCTGAAGAACGTCCAGGTCCGCCACCGCGACCTCAGCTAAAGGATTCACATCGCGATGCCTGCTCTGGAAATCGAAATCATCAACAAGCTGGGTTTGCATGCCCGCGCTTCTGCAAAATTCGTCGGTATTGCTGGCCAGTTCCCTTGCCAGATCAGAGCCGGACGCACCCCCCAATCGATGGTCGACGGCAAAAGTATCATGGCCATGATGATGCTCGCCGCTGGCAAGGGCACCACCATTCATTTGAGCACGGAAGGCGAGCAGGAACAGGAAGCGCTGGACGCGCTGGTGGCATTGATCAACAACTTCTTCGACGAAGGCGAATAACCGCTACCGAATTCTTTCCCGGTGACTTTGTGGCGAGGGAGCTTGCTCCCGCCGGGACGCGAAGCGGCCCCAACGCCTGTCATCGCAATGCACCAGATACTCCGCGCGTGCTGATTTCACGACTACTTCGCAGCCGAACGGGAGCAAGCTCCCTCGCCACACAGCAAATCAAGCCAACGCCGTATCCATCACCATCATCAAACAAAACCCGATCAACAATCCAAGGCTGGCCAGCTTGTCGTGGCCGTGCCTGCGCGATTCGGGAATGATTTCGTGAGTGACCACCAAAAGCATCGCCCCCGCTGCCAGCGCCAACCCCAAAGGCAGCAGCAACTCGGCCAGACTCACCAGCCATGCGCACAACAGTGCGAAAACTGGCTCGACCAGACCTGAAGCAGCGCCGATCAGGAATGCCTTGAACCGCGACATGCCGGCACCGGCCAGAACCAAGGCAATCACCAACCCTTCCGGCACATCCTGCAAGGCAATGCCCATCGCCAGACTGTCGGCATCCGGCATACCACCTCCGGCCGAAACGCCCACCGCCATGCCTTCGGGAATGTTATGGGCAATGATCGCGAACACGAACAACCAGATCCTTGGCGGAATGATCGGATGTTCGACGCTACCATTGAGCATTTCCGGCGATGCCCCTGACACTTTGCGATCCACCAGAAACAGGCCGAATGCGCCGAGCATGATGCCAAGACTGATCAGGCCGCTGGCTGCAAACGGACTCATGCCTAGCTTTTCCGCCGCCGCAATGCCAGGCACGATCAGCGAGAACGCTGTCGCCGCCAGCATGACCCCGGCACCGAAGCCCAGCAATGAATCGCTGAGTGCCAGGGGCATGCGCCGGATCACCAGTACCGGCACCGCCCCAAGCGCTGTGCCGAGGGCGCAGATCGCACCGCCCTGCAACGCCCGCGACAGCTTCGGCTCCAGATCGAGCCATTCCAGCCCGTGCGCAACCAGCAAACTCATGCCGGCCAGCAGTAACAACGATCCAAACGCGTAACGAAACATCCGTCCACTGCCGGTCGCCAATGTTTCAGTGCCCATAGTCAGCCTTGGATAGTTTTATAAAAGACTTAAACCAGTGCGGCCTGATAGCGAGCAGCAACTTCCGGCCAGTTGATCACGTTGTAAAACGCACTGATGTATTCCGGGCGGCGGTTCTGGTACTGCAAGTAATAGGCATGTTCCCAGACATCCAGGCCAAGAATCGGCGTGTTGCCGTTCATCAAGGGGCTGTCCTGGTTGCCACTGCTTTCCACCACCAGCGTCTTTTGCGGGGTCACGCTCAGCCACGCCCAACCGCTTCCGAAGCGAGTCAATGCCGCTTTGGTGAAAGCATCTTTGAAACTGTCCAGGCCGCCCAGTTGCTCTTCGATGGCATTGGCCAGTACACCTTCAGGTTTTCCGCCGCCGTGAGGTGCCATGACTTCCCAGAATAGCGAATGATTGGCATGACCGCCGCCCTGGTTGATCACTGCAGCGCGGAGCTTCTCGGGCAATTGCTGCACCGCAGCCACCAGCTTTTCCACCGGCCATTCGGCGAACTCGGTGCCTTCAACGGCGGCGTTGAGGTTGTTGATGTAGGTCTGGTGATGCTTGGTGTAATGAATTTCCATGGTCTGCGCATCGATGTGCGGTTCCAGGGCGTCATACGCGTACGGCAAGACAGGCAGGGTAAAAGCCATTTCAATGGACTCCATGGTGATGAGGCGCAGGCTTCGCAGCATCGATGTGCAGCAACCGATGTGTGCGTGGGTACTCGCCGTGATCGCTGATGAAATTCAGCAGCTCGACATAAGTCTTGCTGCTCTGGCGCAACGCGGCTTCGCGCAAGGCCGGTGACAAACGCGGATCCTGCAGGGTCTGCAGCAGCCGCTGGTGGATGGCGCAGAGGTATTCGGCGCTTTCCTCCGGCTGGTTGAGGCGCAGATGCAGGTCCGCGAGGTTGTGATGGGAAATCACGCAAGCTGCTACCGCCTCTTCAGCATCCGCCCAGCGCTCGAACAACACCTGGGCCAGGGCCAATGCCTGCAGGTACATCTCGCGGGCATCGACCAGTTCACCCAGCATGAAAAAGCGATTGGCTCTCTCGATCGTGCGTTTCCAGTGCTCCATGGTGTGCCTCCAAAGCGGTAGCGGGGGTTTACACGCCGCCAGCGGTGAGTTTTTCCGGGTTGAGCAGTTCTTCCAGTTGGCTGCGCGACAGGTCGGTGTGCTCCAGCGCGACGTCGATGACCGGTCGACCTTGCTGATAGGCTTGCTTGGCGATTTCGGCAGCTTTCTGGTAACCAATGATCGGATTGAGCGCCGTCACCAGAATCGGGTTGCGCGACAGTGCCTCTTTGATTCGGTCTTCGTTGACCTTGAAGCTGGCTATGGCCTTGTCGCCTAACAAACGACTGGAAGTGGCCAGTAATTCGATGCTGCTCAGCAGATTCTGGGCGATGATCGGCAACATCACGTTCAGCTCGAAATTGCCGGACTGACCGGCAATGGTGATTACCGTGTCATTGCCGATCACCTGGGCGGCAACCATTGCGGTGGCTTCAGGGATCACCGGATTGACCTTGCCGGGCATGATCGAAGAGCCCGGTTGCAAGGCTTGCAGTTCGATTTCGCCGAGACCGGCCAGCGGACCGGAGTTCATCCAGCGCAGGTCGTTGGCGATTTTCATCAACGACACGGCGGTGGCTTTGAGTTGACCGGAGACAGCGACCGCGGTGTCCTGGGAACCGATCAGCGCGAACAGGTCCTTTCCCGGCTGGAATTGAACGTGAGTCAACTGGCTCAATTGCAGGCTGAAACGTGCTGCGAATTCAGGGTGTGCATTGACGCCGGTACCCACCGCCGTGCCGCCCTGTGCCAGAGATTGCAGCGCCGGTTGCAGATCTTGCAGATGACCGATATTGGCCTTTAGCTGTTGCGCCCAGCCATTGAGCACCTGGCTCATGCGCACCGGCATGGCGTCCATCAAGTGGGTGCGTCCGGTTTTGACGTGGTGATGCACCTGTTCGGCCTTGCGCTCGATGACCTGTACCAGGTGCGTCAGCGCCGGCAGCAATAGCTCATGCAATCCCAACGCCGCGCTGACATGAATGGTGGTCGGAATGATGTCGTTGCTGCTCTGCCCGCAGTTGACGTGATCGTTCGGGTTGACCCCTTCGCCAAGCAAGCGGCTGGCCAGCGTGGCGATCACTTCGTTGGCGTTCATGTTGGAGCTGGTGCCGGACCCTGTCTGGAAGATATCCACAGGGAAGTGCTGCATGAAATCGCCTTCGAGCAGACCTTGGGCCGCCTCGACGATGGCATTGCCCTGGGTTTCGCTGATCTGCTTGAGCTCGATGTTGGCGCGCGCTGCGGCAGCTTTGGCCAGGATCAGCGCGCGGATGAACTGCACCGGCATGGGTTGGCCGCTGATCGGGAAGTTATCCACTGCACGTTGCGTCTGTGCGCCGTAGAGGGCGTCTTCCGGGACCTGAAGCTCACCCATGCTGTCGCGCTCAATACGTGTCTTGGTCATCTGAAAATCCTTGCACCAGTTCAGTTAGGGGAATTGAAGGCTGCAACTCGCAGGTAGCCAGTTGCCACGTGTAGAGCTGCCAGCGCTTGAGGCTGCATGTGCACAGAGAGAGGCGTTCGAGTTCACGCAAGGGCCGCCAGGCCTGGTCGAGACAGTAGGTGCGCCAGTGCCACGGCAGCGCGACATCGGCGGCAGTGTCGAGCAACAAACGGAAGGAAGTTTCGGCGACGGTCCAGGGTGAGGTGGCCGTGCAACACGCCAGATACCGGCCTTCAGCCAGGTAGTGATCGATCAGGCGAGGCTCGTCGGGGTTCATCGCGCAACGGATCTGGCGACTCATCCAGCGCCAGCTTTCGAGGTACGGCTGCTCGTGCAAGGCAGAACTCATGATCCGGGGGCTCATTCGGTAATGAGATTTATTATTAGATGATAATGAGAACCAAAACAAGCGTGCCGGACTACTCATCGCCTTCTGTAGGAGCCCGGCTTGCCGGCGATGGCGGCTGTGACATCGCCATCGCCGGCAAGCCGGGCTCCTACAGGGATTGGCGTAAACCCAATAAAAAGGCGCGCCACCCAATAGGTGGCGCGCCTTTTTGTGCAGCGGCCGAGGTTTAGCTGCCCGCCACCGTCATCCGCTCGATCAGCACCGAACCGGTGCGAATGTTGCTGCGCAGTTCCAGGTCATTCCCCACCGCAACGATCTGTTTGAACATATCGCGCATGTTGCCGGCAATGGTCACTTCCTGGACCGCGAACTGGATTTCGCCGTTCTCGACCCAGTATCCCGCGGCACCACGGGAGTAATCGCCGGTCACCATGTTGAGGCCCTGCCCCATCAATTCAGTCACCAGCAAGCCACGGCCCATGCGCCGCAGCAACGCCGCCTGGTCTTCATCGCCATGGGTGACAAACAGGTTATGCACGCCACCGGCGTTCGCTGTACTCGGCATACCCAGCTTGCGACCGGAATAAGTGCCAAGGATGTAGGACACCAACTCACCTTTTTCGACGAACGGTTTGGCGTAGGTCGCCAGGCCGTCGCCATCGAACGCCGCGCTGCCCATGGCACGCATCAGGTGCGGACGCTCGTCGATGGTCAGCCATTCCGGAAACAGTTTCTGCCCCAGCGTGCCTTCAAGGAACGAGGATTTACGGTAAAGACTGCCGCCGGAGATCGCCGACAGGAAACTGCCGAACAAGCCGCCCGCCAATTCTGCGGAAAACAACACCGGCACTTCGCACGTCGGCACCGGACGCGCACCCAGTCGGCTGGCCGCTCGTTGCGCGGCACGCTGGCCGATGCTCACCGGGTCGGCCAGCAAATTGCCCTGACGGTTCACGTCGTACCAGTAATCGCGCTGCATCTGGCCATCGGCCTCGGCAATCATCACGCAGCTCAGGCTGTGGCGGGTCGATGCATAACCGCCGACAAAGCCATGGCTGTTACCGTACACGCGGCAGCCCTGATGGGTGCTGAGCGTCGTGCCGTCGGCGTTCTTGATCCGGCTGTCGGCGGCAAACGCCGCGGCTTCGCAGGTCAGGGCCTGTTCGATGGCTTGCTCCGGGGTGATGTCCCATTGGTGGAACAGATCGAAATCCTGAAGATCACGCGCCATCAGCGCGGCATCCGCCAGGCCCGAGGCTTCGTCTTCCGAGGTGTGCTTGGCGATGGCCAATGCAGCCGCCACCGTTTCACGAATGGCGTCCGGTCCACTGGCCGAGGTGCTGGCCGAGCCTTTGCGCTGGCCGACGTACAACGTGATGCCAAACCCTTGGTCACGGTTGAATTCAACGGTTTCGACTTCACGCTGACGCACCGTGGTCGACAGGCCCTGCTCCAGGGAGACCGCCACTTCACAGGCGCTGGCGCCCTGGCGCTTGGCTTCAGCGATGATCTGCTCGACTTGCTCCTGCAGTGCCGGCAACGCTTGCGGGCCGACGCTTTCAACTGCACTCATGCTGTTCTCCACTCAAATTCTGCTTTCGGTAACGGTCATCGAGCGACCGGGCCGGACAAGCGGCCCCCGACTGGTTATCATGGCGGCGTTTCTTTGCGGACGGCCACCATGGTTGATTCTTACGACGACTCCCTCGATACGGGAGAAAAAAGCAAATCCCAGGTCAAACGCGAGCTGCATGCTCTGGTTGACCTCGGCGAGCGCCTTACAACACTCAAGCCTGACTTGCTGGCAAAACTGCCGTTGACCGACGCTATGCGCCGGGCCCTGGCCGATGCGCCCAAGCACACCGCGAACATCGCGCGTAAACGGCACCTTCAGTTCATCGGCAAACTGATGCGCGATCAGGACACTGACGCCATTCTGGTTTTGCTCGATCAACTCGATGCCTCCACTCGCCAGTACAACGAACGCTTCCATAACCTGGAACGTTGGCGCGATCGCCTGATCGCCGGCGACGATGCCGTGCTGGAAAAGTTCGTCGTCGACTACCCGGACGCGGACCGCCAGCAATTGCGTTCCCTGATCCGGCAGGCACAGCACGAGGTTGCGCAAAACAAGCCTCCTGCTTCCAGCCGTAAAATCTTCAAGTACATCCGTGAGCTGGACGAGACTCAACGCGGTCTGCGTTAATTCTCGCCCCCTGTAGGAGCTGCCGCAGGCTGCGATTTTTTGATCTTTTTCTATTGAAAAGCAAAGATCGCAGCCTGCGGCAGCTCCTACGGGAGCATTACATCCTTACGAGCCCGTGCCACCCACGGTGATCGCATCAATCTTCAGCGTTGGCTGGCCGACACCCACCGGCACCGACTGCCCATCCTTGCCGCACGTCCCCACACCACTGTCCAGCGACAGATCGTTACCGACCATCGACACTTTGCTCATGGCTTCCGGCCCGTTGCCGATCAGGGTCGCACCTTTGACCGGTGCGGTAATCTTGCCGTCTTCGATCAGGTACGCCTCGCTGGTGGAGAACACGAACTTGCCGCTGGTGATGTCGACCTGGCCCCCGCCCAGGTTGGCGCAGTAGATACCGCGTTTCACCGAGGCGATGATTTCTGCCGGGTCGCTTTCGCCGGCGAGCATGTAGGTGTTAGTCATGCGCGGCATCGGCAGGTGTGCGTAGGATTCGCGACGACCGTTACCAGTGCGGGCCACGCCCATCAGGCGCGCATTGAGCTTGTCCTGCATGTAGCCCTTGAGTACGCCGTTCTCGATCAGCGTGGTGCACTCGGTCGGCGTGCCCTCGTCATCGACGCTCAGGGAGCCGCGACGACCGGCCAGGGTGCCGTCATCGACGATGGTGCACAGCTTCGACGCAACCATTTCACCCATGCGCCCGCTATAGGCCGAACTGCCCTTGCGGTTGAAGTCGCCTTCCAGACCATGGCCGACCGCTTCGTGCAGCAGCACGCCCGACCAACCGGAACCGAGCACCACCGGCAATGTGCCAGCCGGTGCCGGGATG
The DNA here is from genome assembly GCF_900187435.1 of Pseudomonas sp. Irchel s3b5. Taxonomy (NCBI): domain Bacteria; kingdom Pseudomonadati; phylum Pseudomonadota; class Gammaproteobacteria; order Pseudomonadales; family Pseudomonadaceae; genus Pseudomonas; species Pseudomonas sp. Irchel s3b5. The sequence goes on along the minus strand of NZ_FYDY01000007.1, from coordinate 118,907 downwards.
GCTTCCAGATTGACCAGCGCCTGGCGCAACGCTTCACGGGCATAACCCATGGCGCGGTCTTCGGCGAGGAAATAGCGGTAGTCGGTACGACCGCCACCGCCATGGCCACCGCGCTCGCGACGGCCGTTCTGCTCGACGATCACACTGACGTTGAAACGCACCAGCGGCCGCACGTCCGCCGCCAGGCCGCCGTCGGTGGAGGCCACCAGAATCCGTTCCCAGACGCCGGCCATGCTCACGGTGACCTGCTGAATACGTGGATCAAGGGCACGGGTCGCAGCGTCGATGCGCTTGAGCAAATCGACTTTCTCGGCGCGGCTCAGCACTTCCAGCGGATTGTCCGGACCGTACAACTGCGCGACGTCTTGCGTGGTGAACGCCTGCACCGTGCCATTCTGCCCGGCGCGGGAAATCGAACGGGCGGCACGGGCGGCGGCGCCCAACGCTTCCAGGGTGATGGCGTTGCTATAGGCAAAACCGGTTTTTTCACCCGATTGCGCCCGTACGCCCACACCTTGATCGAGGTTGAAACTGCCTTCCTTGACGATGCCGTCTTCCAACGCCCAAGACTCGGAAATCTGTCCCTGGAAATACAGGTCGGCGGCATCGATGCCCGGGCCGGCGAGATCGCCGAGCACACCTTGCAGGCTCTCGATCGTCACGCCGCCAGGCGCCAGGAGGTGTTCACTGACTGAGGACAACAACTCGCTCATATGTTTTACGCCTTAAATTCGTCGTTCTGATGCAGGTCGCCGGGCGCCCTGCGAGAAAAAGCGCCGGTGACTGGACACCGGCATCCGCGCCCGGATGGACGCCTGTTCGCTGCTATCGCGTTCGGCCAGCAGCACGGCCTCGCCCTGGTCCTGTTGCGCCAGCACTCGACCCCACGGGTCGATGATGGCGGCGTGACCGAAGGTCTCCCGCGGCCCCGGATGCGTCCCACCCTGGGCAGCCGCGAGCACATAACATTGGGTCTCGATGGCCCGCGCGCGAATCAGCACATCCCAGTGCGCGGCGCCCGTCACCGCAGTGAAGGCCGATGGAGCGGTGATCAATTCCGCGCCGGCTGCACGCAACTCGCTGTACAGCTCAGGGAAGCGCAAGTCATAACAGACCGTCAGGCCAACCCGGCCGACCGGCGTGTCCGCCACCACGACACCATTGCCATAAGCATAGTCATCGGATTCTCGATAACGCCCACGATTGTCCGCTACGTCCACGTCGAACAAATGCAATTTGTCGTAGCGCGCCACCGTTTCGCCCTGGTCATCGACCAGCAGCGAACAGGCATGCACCTTGGCCGTCGGCTGATCTGCCGGCGGCAACGGTAATGTGCCAGCCACTATCCATAACTTGAGGTCACGTGCTGTCTGTTTCAACCATGGCAGGATCGGGCCTTCACCCAATGCTTCGGCGCGACCGATGTCGGCGATGTCGCGGCGGCCCATGGCGGCGAAGTTTTCCGGCAGTACGGCAAGCTTCGCACCGCCAGCAGCCGCTTGCTCAAGCAAGCGACGGGCCTGTGCCAGATTGGCCAGCACATCGCTCTGGCTGACCATTTGAATCACCGCGACAGACATGGCCTTATCCTTTCTGAAATCACTTCATACCCTGTAGGAGCTGCCGAAGGCTGCGCCTTCGGCCATGCTACTCCATAGGCCCGGAAAGCGGGTTTCAAAAAGGTTTTTCGAAGGTGATTTTCGGCTCTTTCCACGGCCCTTTGACGGTGTACTTGACGCTGGCGAAACGCGAAACGCGGTCGCCGATCAGCTTGTCCATCAAGAACAGTGCCCCACCGATCGCGGGCGCACCGACAATCAGCGCGGCAATCGGCAAGTTGTTGGTCACCGGCAAGGTCACCAGCAGTTTCGCATCGATCTGGTCCGCCACCATATTCAAGGTGCCGTCGAGTTCGATGGTGCTCGACGGGCCAGTCAGACGGATCGGTTCACGGGTGACATACACCCCGTTGGACGCCACCAGCAAGCCTTTGACCCGGTCGTAACTCAGGCCTTTGCCGAACAGGTCGGAGAAATCCAGGCGCAAGCGACGGCCAATGGAGTTGAAGTTGAGCAGGCCAAACACGCGCAATGCCTGGGCACTGCCCTCGACCTCGACAAACTGGCCTTCATTGAGCGACGCATCGAGGCTACCGGAGAACCGCTTCGTCGCCACCCAGGCTGGCGAGCCCGGCCAGCGGCCATCGACATCCATATGAAAGTCCTGGCTGGTGACGCTCGGTGCAAAGCCCCAACCCTTGAGCACATCCGCTAGGTTCTTGCCGCTGATTCGCCCCTTGTACCAGCTGTTACTGGCCCCCGGCGTGCCTTCCCAACCACCGCTGCCCTGCAACAGCATGCCCTTGAGCCCCATATCCAGCGAGTTGAAGGCGATGCCTTTGGCCGTCGGTCGAATTTTCAGCGACCACGCACCGACCAGATCCTTGCCCTGATACAGCTGATTGATGGTGATATCTATCGCCGGGATTTTCGTCGGGTCCACCGTTGCCAGCGGGTCGGGTGAGTTTTCGTCCGCCAGCACAGTCGGATCCGGCGCCGGCAGACGCACGGTTTGCAGATTGATCACAATCGGCACGCCTTTCGCGTCGGGAATGCTGGCGCTGCCCTTGACCTGCTGACTGTCGAGCTGTGCCGCCCAAGAGGCCGGTTTACGCGTCAACTGCACCGATGCCTGATCCAGTGTCGTGCCAATGCCACTGAGTTTGCCCACTTTGAAATCGGCACCGCTGAGCAACTGTTTGGCGCTGCCGCTCGGGTCCTGACCGGCATACTTGTCCACCAGCGCCTTCCACGGACCGACATCCAGCTCCGAAAGTACACCCCGTATCCGCAGGCCTTTGGCGCCGGGCAACACGGCATCGCCGCCACCGAGAAACAATTCACCGCGTCCGTCGGCAAAACTGCCGGTCGGCGCTGCAAATGTAAAATTCGCCAGGTTTCCGTAGTTGACCCAGTAGCGCCGTTCGGCGCCTTGCAGGGTCATGCGCAACGTTGTATCGCGCCCGACGTCGGCGGGCATGCCGAACGGTGCCGGCAAATCGACCGCCACACCTTTAAGGCTGGAATTGACCATCAGTTGGCTGTCGGCGCCGTCCAGGGTCAGTTGCAGTTTGTAAGGGATCACGCCACTGACCGGCAGCGGCTGCGTCACCTTCAGCCAGTCAGTGAGTTTCTTGACCTCGACATGCCCCGAGGCGACGACGCGGGTATTGAGCTTGCCCCCGCGTCCATCGGCAAAAATCTGGGCAGTCACCGGTTTGTCGAAGGCTCTTGCGCTGATGTTCTGGCCACTCAACCCCTTGCCGCTGTCAAACCGGAAATCACCTTTGAGATGAGTCAGCTCCAGCGAAGGCTCGGCGAGTTTCAACCGCGCCTTGTCAGTTTTGAAATCGACGAGAATTTTCGGCTGCTCGCCTTTGGCCAGCGGGATATCCAGTTTCAGCTTGCCCTGCAATTCGCCCTCGCCTTCCCACCCGGCAAAGGTGTCGGCGGTGCCGATCGGTGCTTGCTGAAGGATTTTCAGGCCATCGCCCAAACCACCGGCAAATTTGCCGTCGAGAAACAGGCGGGAGGTTTGCCCCGCTGGAACGTGAGGGATATTGACGTCAACATCGCTGACCTGAGTGTCGAGCAACTGCCCCTTGCTGGCCAGAACCCGCACGCCACTGTCCTCGACAAACACATCGCCCGTGACCTTGCTGACATGCGGCCAGCCCGGCTGAAATGCCAGTTCGGCATCGTGAACCTTGAAGAACAGGCTGATGCTGCGATCCGTGTCCTTGGCATCGCGGCTCAGTGAGCCCTGATACTGGAAGAAACCCTCGTCGACCGCACCTTTGAGGATGGCGGTGCGCAACCATTCATCCAGCGCCGGGCCGAGGAGCTTCGGCAGGTACTTGGCGGTATAACGACCGTCGCCGTCCACCAGGCCCACACGCAGGTCCATGTAGTCTTCCTGTACGGGATCGAAATACAGCCGAATCAGGAAGTCACCGGCAATCTTGCCTTCTTCACCCAACACCTTCAGGTACGGCGCAACGAGGGTGAAGCTGTCTTTATCAAGTTTCCAGGTCAACCGCGCGTTGGCCTGAATGTATTGCCATGGCTTGGCGAAGATCGGGTCCAGGTGCAGCATGAAATCCTTGCTGTCCATGCGCAGTTCACCGTGCCCCAGGTCGCCGCTGATACTGCCGCTGACATTGCGTGCCGCCGGCGCGCCGTAATACGCGTCGAAGCCGACCCGGTCGAGGTTGGCGGCGAACTCGAATTTTTTGTCGCCCGTGGCATTGGGCCGGATATCGATCAGCACATTACGCAAACCGCCCGTGACCTTGAGCCGCTCCACTACCGTGGCAACCCCCTGGGGCAGTGGCCCGAGAGCATTGATCAGCGGCGTGAGCGGCGTGAGATCGACGCGATCAGCCTGCAGGTGCCAGAGCTCTTCGGCGGTGTCAGTGGTCACCGTTTGTTTGACCTGCAAGCGCGTTTCCCAGCGCGTCTCGTCCAGGTTCATGGCCAGCGAATCCACGGTCACCAGCATGCCCTCGGCACCGCGCTGGAAATAACCGTTCAGGGCCAGATTGTTGATCTGGATCGGCTTGCGCTCGGCATAAGCCCCCTTGAGCTGTGGCGCGTTCAAGCGCACGGCAACGCTTTGCACAACGCCCTTGCCCCAATTTACCCACAGCTCGCCACCGGCCTTGATCTCGGTGAAATTCCATTGCTGGGTCAGTTGCTCGGGCAACCATTTCGACCAGTCGCTTTGCGGCAGGCTCAGATAGACTTCTGCCTCGCCGTCCTTCCACTCACTGGCGCGAAGGCGGGTGCGTAGACTCATGGCCATCGGCTGGCCGTCGGGAAGTGTCAATCGAGCGTCGAGGCGCTGACGAGTGGGGCCGACCTTCAGATTCATGCCGACATAGGTCAAGGTCAGCGGCGACTCGCCAAACGGTTGCAGGGTGACCTGACTGTCGAGCACCGACAGTTGCCTGATCATCTGCATTTGGTTGAGCAACTGCTCTGGATCGAGGGGTTGATCGCCTTTCACCGGCAAACCTTCCAGCGCCCACTGGCCGTCCTCGCCTTGCTTGAGGCTGATTTTCAGGCCATTGAGCTCCAGATGTGCGATACGCAGTTGGCGCGCCAGCACGCTGGCCCAGAGGTCCGGCACCGCCCGCACCTGATCCAGATGCAAGGCATTGGCGCCCTCGCCGAACGTCACATCGTGAGCCAGCAAAATCGGTGCGAAGCCGCTCCAGCTGCCTTCCAGCTCACCGATCTGCAACGGCATGCCCAAAGCTTCGGTGGCTTTGCTTTCGACTTCGGCACGGTACTCGGCCACCAACGGTGACAGCTCACGGCCAAGGCTGACATAGAGCGCCAGCAACACCAAAACCAACGCGCAAAGGCCCAGCCCCCAGCGGGTCAGCGTGGCCAAAATGCGTGTCAGACGATCCATGTCAGTTGGCTCCCATGGCAAAAGTCTTGCAAAAAGCTGAGGCCAGCCGCTCTGGTACTACTGAAGCGTAAAGATTCAGAGCAACACCACGTCGTACTGTTCCTGGGAATACATGGTTTCGACCTGGAACCGAATCGTGCGACCGATAAAGCCTTCAAGCTCAGCGACATTGCCCGACTCTTCGTCCAGCAGACGATCGACAACTTTCTGGTTCGCCAATACACGATAGCCTTCCGCCTGATAGGCGCGAGCCTCACGAAGGATTTCGCGGAAGATTTCGTAGCAAACGGTTTCCGGTGTCTTCAGCTTGCCGCGCCCCTGACAGCAGGTGCACGGCTCACACAATACTTGTTCGAGGCTTTCGCGGGTGCGCTTGCGGGTCATCTGCACCAGGCCCAACTCGGTGATACCGATGATGTTGGTCTTGGCGTGATCGCGCTCCAGTTGTTTCTCGAGCGTGCGCAGCACCTGGCGCTGGTGCTCTTCATCTTCCATGTCGATGAAATCGATGATGATGATGCCGCCCAGATTGCGCAGGCGCAGCTGACGAGCAATGGCAGTCGCGGCTTCCAGGTTGGTCTTGAAGATGGTTTCTTCGAGATTGCGATGACCGACGAACGCCCCGGTATTGACGTCGATGGTGCTCATGGCTTCCGCCGGATCGACCACCAGATAGCCGCCGGACTTCAGCGGGACTTTGCGCTCAAGGGCTTTCTGGATTTCGTCTTCGACACCATACAAATCGAAAATCGGCCGCTCGCCGGGGTAGTGCTCCAGGCGATCAGCGATCTCCGGCATCAGTTCGGCGACGAACTGCGTGGTTTTCTGGAAAGTCTCCCGGGAATCGATACGGATTTTCTCGATCTTCGGGCTCACCAGATCGCGCAGCGTGCGCAACGCCAGGCCGAGGTCTTCGTAGATCACGCTTGGCGCGCCGATGGTCTTGATCTGTTCGTTGATCTGATCCCAGAGCCGACGCAGGTAGCGGATGTCCATCAGGATCTCATCCGCCCCGGCACCTTCGGCGGCCGTGCGCAGGATGAAACCGCCGGCTTCCTTGATGCCTTCCTTGGCCACGCAATCGGTGACCACTTGCTTGAGGCGATCGCGCTCGGCTTCGTCTTCGATCTTCAGGGAAATGCCAACGTGGGCCGTGCGCGGCATGTACACCAGGTAACGCGAAGGAATCGACAGTTGCGTGGTCAGGCGCGCACCCTTGGAACCGATCGGGTCCTTTGTGACTTGCACCACCAGGCTCTGGCCTTCATGCACAAGGGCACTGATGCTTTCGACTGCTGGACCTTCGCGCAGGGAAATTTCCGAAGCATGAATGAACGCGGCACGATCCAGGCCGATGTCTACGAAAGCGGCCTGCATCCCCGGCAATACCCGCACGACTTTGCCTTTATAGATGTTGCCGACGATGCCGCGCTTTTGCGTGCGCTCGACGTGAACCTCTTGCAGGACACCGTTTTCGACCACCGCCACGCGCGATTCCATCGGCGTGATGTTGATCAGAATCTCTTCACTCATGGCAGGATCTCGTTCTGGCGTATTCACGATAATGGCCGCATTTGTTCAGTACGACGCTTAGCGCGCGTGGTGGGTTTGCCAACAGGGTATGCCGAAATGGCCGAGCAGTTCCGCGGTTTCGCACAGCGGCAGTCCGACCACCGCCGAGTAACTTCCATTGAGCCCGGCGACGAACACCGCACCCAGTCCTTGAATGCCGTATCCACCCGCCTTGTCCCGTGGTTCACCGCTGGCCCAGTAGGCCACGGCTTCTTCACGACTGATATCCCGAAAACGCACGCGACTGGTAACAACCCGGGATTCGCAACGCTCACCATCGAGCACGGCAATAGCGGTCAAGACCTGATGCTCGTGTCCGGACAACATCTTCAGCATGGCGCACGCGTCGGCTTCATCGACGGGTTTGCCGAGAATTTTTCCGTCGAGCACCACGGCGGTATCGGCGCCGAGAACACAGAACGGATCTTCAGACACGACCGAACCGCGCCCGGCCTCGGCTTTGCCGCGCGCCAGGCGCTCGACATAAGCCGACGGGGATTCTCGATCCAAAGGAGTTTCATCGATTTGTGCACTGATGGCGGTGAACGGCACGCCGATCTGCGTGAGCAGCTCACGCCGACGCGGCGAGCCAGAGGCGAGGTACAACCGTTTCATCAAGACCTCTCCCTGTCCAATGCCTGAGCGAATTAATTGATTTTGTAGCGTCGACGCAATCCGCGCAAACCGAAGCTTATCCACGGCCAGAGCAATGCGCTGACCAGTGCCGGCAACACCAACGCCAGGGTTGGCTGGCGATTGCCGGTCAGGGCGCTGAGCCAGAGTTGAACAAGCTGCGCGAGGCCGAAGATCACCAGGATGACCAGGCTCTGTTGCCACATCGGGAACATCCGCAAGCGTTGTTGCAGCGCCAGCACCAGGTAGGTGATGAGCGTCAGGATCAATGCGTTCTGTCCCAGCAACGTGCCGTACAGCACGTCTTCAGCCAGGCCCAGGCAAAACGCCGTCACCATCCCGACGGTCTGCGGCAGGTTCAACGCCCAGAATGCCAGCAACAAGGCGAGCCAAAGCGGGCGCAGGATTTCCATGAATTGTGGCAACGGCGAAACGCTCAGCAGCAGACCGATGGCGAAGGTCAACCAGACAATCCAGCCGTTTCGCGAAGCTTTTACACCGGCCATTATTCTCGTCCCCCAGTGGTAGCCGGTGCAGAGACAGGCGGTTTGGCAGCAGGTTTCACGGTGGCGGGTTGAGTCGCGGGTGGCTTGGCAACAGGATGAGCAACAGGCTTGGCTGGCGTGGCAGCAGGCAATGCGCTCGCCGCCGCTGCCGGAGTGGCCGGAGCAACCGGTGCCGCAGCAGCCGCCGGGACAATGGCCGGTTTCGGCACGGTTGCCGGGATGATTGGCCCACCACCCTGCGCATCCAGCGACTCCTGCGCCTGGGCGGCGTCATTGGCACGCTCTTCAGGGGTACGGGTGTCGCTGAACACCAGCAGCAGATAACGGCTGCGGTTCAACGCAGCGGTCGGCACGGCGCGAACAATGGCAAACGGCTGGCCGGAGTCGTGAATCACTTCCTTGACCGTCGCCACCGGATAACCCGCCGGGAAGCGCTGACCGAGACCGGAACTGACCAGCAGGTCGCCTTCCTTGATGTCGGCGGTATCGGCCACGTGACGCAGCTCCAGGCGTTCCGGGTTGCCGGTGCCGCTGGCAATCGCCCGCAGGCCATTGCGGTTCACCTGCACTGGAATGCTGTGGGTGGTGTCGGTCAACAACAGCACACGGGACGTGTACGGCATCAACTCGACCACCTGGCCCATCAGGCCACGGGCATCGAGCACCGGCTGACCGAGGACCACACCGTCACGCTCACCTTTGTTGATGATGATGCGATGGGTGAAGGGGTTAGGGTCCATGCCGATCAACTCGGCCACTTCGACCTTCTCGTTGACCAGTGCCGAAGAGTTGAGCAACTCGCGCAGGCGAACGTTCTGCTCGGTCAGGGCGGCAAGCTTTTGCATGCGACCCTGCAGCAGCAGGTTTTCGGTCTTGAGTTTTTCGTTTTCGGCGACGAGCTCGGTGCGGCTGCCAAACTGGCTGGCAACACCCTGCCACAGCCGCTGCGGCAGGTCAGTGATCCAGTAAGACTGCATCAGCGCCAGCGACATTTGGCTACGCACTGGCTTGAGCAGTGTGAAGCGGGCATCGACCACCATCAGCGCGACCGATAGCACGACCAGCACCAACAAGCGCACGCCCAGTGAGGGGCCTTTGGTGAAAAGCGGTTTAATAAGCCGCTCCTCCCAGGCAAATGTTCTCTTTATTCATACGGCAGCGATCCGGCCTGGATGCAGACTGACAGAAGATAAACGCGAACAGGCAGCACTGCAAAGTGCCGCCTGCGCGCTAAACAGCATAGAGGCAATCCGGCGACTTATTCGCTGGAAAGCAGGTCCATGGTGTGTTTATCCATCATTTCCAATGCACGGCCACCGCCGCGAGCAACGCAGGTCAGCGGGTCTTCGGCAACGATCACCGGCAAACCCGTTTCCTGGGCCAGCAACTTGTCGAGGTCACGCAGCAAGGCGCCACCACCGGTCAGTACCAGACCACGCTCGGCGATGTCGGAAGCCAGTTCCGGCGGCGATTGCTCCAAAGCACTTTTCACGGCCTGAACGATGGTTGCCAGGGACTCTTGCAGAGCCTCGAGCACTTCGTTGGAGTTCAGGGTGAATGCACGTGGAACGCCTTCGGCCAGGTTACGACCGCGAACGTCGACTTCGCGAACTTCGCCGCCCGGGTAGGCCGTACCGATTTCCTGCTTGATGCGCTCGGCAGTGGATTCACCGATCAGGCTGCCGTAGTTGCGACGCACGTAAGTGATGATCGCTTCGTCGAAACGGTCGCCGCCCACACGTACGGATTCAGCGTAAACCACACCGTTCAGGGAAATCAGCGCGATTTCAGTGGTACCACCACCGATATCCACGACCATCGAACCGCGAGCTTCTTCTACCGGCAGGCCGGCACCGATCGCAGCAGCCATTGGCTCTTCGATCAGGAACACTTCACGGGCACCGGCACCGAGGGCCGATTCACGGATGGCACGACGCTCAACCTGGGTGGATTTGCACGGAACGCAGATCAACACGCGAGGGCTAGGCTGCAGGAAGCTGTTTTCGTGAACCTTGTTGATGAAGTACTGCAGCATTTTTTCGCAAACGCTGAAGTCGGCGATCACGCCGTCTTTCATCGGACGAATGGCAGCAATGTTGCCCGGCGTTCGGCCCAGCATGCGCTTGGCTTCGGTGCCGACAGCAACGACACTTTTCTGGTTACCGTGTGTCCGAATGGCCACAACCGATGGCTCATTCAGGACGATACCGCGCTCGCGCACGTAAATAAGGGTGTTGGCAGTGCCCAGGTCAATGGAAAGATCGCTGGAAAACATGCCACGCAGTTTCTTGAACATGGGAAAGGGACCCTAGGCAACGCGTGGGTAAAAAAGTGCGGCAAACTCTAACAACGACAGGGATTTTGGGCAAGGCGCCAATATGTTAAATTGGCCGCTTTTCTGTGCACCAAGCCCCACAATCGCGGCCTTATGACCGTAGAAGTGCGGTAGTGTTCCGACAATCTAACACACGGACGCCGTCCGTTTTGTTTTCCACTGGAGAATCCCAATGGCGCTTGAACGCTCCGACGTGGAAAAAATCGCTCATTTGGCCTGCCTTGGCCTCAATGATGCCGATCTTCCACACATCACTTCGGCCCTTAATAGCATTCTCGGGCTGGTCGACGAAATGCAGGCGGTCAATACCGACGGTATCGAACCGCTCGCCCACCCACTGGAAGCCAGCCAGCGCCTGCGCGCAGACGTCGTGACCGAAACCAATCACCGCGAGGCTTACCAGTCCATCGCACCAGCGGTCGAAAACGGCCTGTACCTGGTTCCGAAAGTCATCGACTAAAGGGAAAGAGCCTGCAATGCATCAATTGACTCTGGCCGAGATCGCCCGCGGACTCGCCGATAAAAAGTTTTCCTCCGAAGAGCTGACCAAAGTCCTGCTGGCGCGCATCGCCCAGCTCGATCCGCAGCTCAACAGTTTCATCAGCCTCACCGAAGACCTGGCGCTGACGCAGGCGAAAGCCGCGGACGCCCGCCGGGCCGATGGTGAGAGCGGCGCCCTGCTCGGCGCGCCGATCGCCCACAAAGACCTGTTCTGCACCCAGGGCATTCGCACCAGCTGCGGCTCGAAGATGCTCGACAACTTTAAAGCACCGTACGACGCCACTGTCGTCGCCAAGCTCGCCGCTGCCGGGGCCGTGACCCTGGGCAAGACCAACATGGACGAATTCGCCATGGGTTCGGCCAACGAGTCGAGCTACTACGGCGCGGTGAAAAACCCGTGGAACCTGGAACACGTACCGGGCGGTTCGTCGGGTGGCTCTGCCGCCGCCGTCGCCGCTCGTCTGCTGCCAGCAGCCACCGGCACCGACACCGGTGGCTCCATTCGTCAGCCAGCAGCCCTGACCAACCTCACTGGCCTGAAACCGACGTACGGTCGCGTTTCGCGCTGGGGCATGATCGCCTACGCGTCCAGCCTCGATCAGGGCGGCCCGATGGCGCGCACTGCCGAAGACTGCGCAATTTTGTTGCAAGGCATGGCCGGCTTCGATCCAAACGATTCCACCAGCATCGATGAGCCCGTGCCGGACTACAGCGCCAGCCTCAACGGCTCGCTGCAAGGCCTGCGCATCGGCGTGCCGAAAGAGTATTTCAGCGCCGGTCTCGACCCGCGCATCGCCGAGCTGATCCACAACAGCGTCAAGGAGCTGGAAAAGCTCGGCGCCGTGATCAAGGAAATCAGCCTGCCGAACATGCAGCACGCGATCCCTGCATACTATGTGATCGCCCCGGCGGAAGCCTCGTCCAACCTGTCGCGTTTCGACGGCGTGCGCTTCGGCTACCGCTGCGAAAACCCGGTCAACCTGATCGACCTATACAAACGCTCCCGTGGCGAGGGCTTCGGTCCTGAAGTGCAGCGCCGGATCATGGTCGGTGCCTACGCGCTGTCGGCCGGTTACTACGACGCTTACTACCTGAAGGCGCAGAAGATCCGTCGCTTGATCAAGAACGACTTCATGGCGGCCTTCAATGAGGTCGACATCATCCTCGGCCCAACCACGCCGAACCCGGCCTGGAAGCTCGGCGCCAAGAACAGCGACCCGGTCGCTGCGTACCTGGAAGACGTCTACACCATCACCGCCAACCTCGCGGGCCTGCCTGGCCTGTCGATGCCGGCCGGTTTTGTCGACGGTCTGCCGGTCGGCGTGCAATTGCTCGCTCCGTATTTCCAGGAAGGTCGCCTGTTGAACGTTGCCCACCAGTATCAGCTCAACACTGACTGGCACACCCGCACCCCAACCGGCTTCTGAGGAGACACACATGCAATGGGAAGTCGTGATCGGGCTGGAGATTCACACCCAGCTCACCACCCGGTCGAAAATTTTTTCCGGTAGTTCCACCACGTTCGGTTCCGAGCCGAACACCCAGGCCAGCCTCGTAGACCTGGGCATGCCCGGCGTGCTGCCGGTGCTGAACCAGGAAGCGGTGCGCATGGCGGTGATGTTCGGTCTGGCGATTGACGCCGAGATCGGCCAACACAACGTGTTCGCCCGTAAAAACTACTTCTATCCGGACCTGCCGAAGGGCTACCAGATCAGCCAGATGGAATTGCCGATCGTCGGCAAGGGCCACCTGGACATCGCCATGGAAGACGGCACGATCAAACGTGTCGGCGTTACCCGTGCGCACCTGGAAGAAGACGCCGGTAAAAGCCTGCACGAAGAGTTCAACGGTGCCACCGGCATCGACCTGAACCGTGCCGGCACGCCGCTGCTGGAAATCGTTTCCGAGCCGGACATGCGCAGCGCCAAGGAGGCCGTGGCTTACGTCAAGACCATCCACGCGCTGGTACGTTACCTGGGTATTTGCGACGGCAACATGGCCGAAGGTTCGCTGCGCTGCGACTGCAACGTGTCGATCCGTCCGAAAGGCCAGGTCGAGTTCGGCACCCGCTGCGAGATCAAGAACGTCAACTCGTTCCGTTTCATCGAGAAGGCGATCAACAGCGAAATCCAGCGTCAGATCGAACTGATCGAAGACGGCGGCAAAGTCATCCAGCAGACTCGCCTGTACGATCCGAACAAGGACGAAACCCGTCCGATGCGCAGCAAAGAGGAGGCCAACGACTACCGTTACTTCCCCGATCCGGACCTGCTGCCCGTCGTGATCGAGAACTCGTTCCTCGACGACGTGCGCGCCACCCTGCCGGAATTGCCACCGCAGAAGCGCGAGCGCTTCCAGGAGCAGTTCGGCCTGTCGGTCTACGACGCCAGCGTGCTGGCCACCAGCCGCGAACAAGCCGATTACTTCGAGAAAGTCGCGAGCATCGGCGGCGACGCCAAGCTGGCGGCGAACTGGGTGATGGTCGAGTTGGGCAGCCTGCTCAACAAGCAAGGCCTGGACATCGAACAGTCGCCGGTTTCCGCCGAGCTTCTGGGCGGCATGCTGCTGCGCATCAAGGACAACACCATCTCCGGCAAGATCGCCAAGGTGGTGTTTGAAGCGATGGCCAATGGCGAAGGCAGCGCGGACGAGATCATCGACAAGCGCGGCCTCAAGCAAGTGACCGACACCGGCGCCATCTCGGCGGTGCTGGACGAAATGCTCGCGGCCAATGCCGAGCAAGTCGAGCAATACCGCGCGGCAGACGAAGCCAAGCGCGGCAAGATGTTCGGCTTCTTCGTCGGCCAGGCCATGAAAGCCTCCAAAGGCAAGGCCAACCCGCAACAGGTGAACGAATTGCTGAAAAGCAAACTCGAAGGCTGATGAAAATGGAGCCAGCCTTCAAATCTGGCTCCACTCCTTGTGGGAGCCAGCCTGCTGGCTCCCACATTTGTTTTCGGGAAACCTTCAATGAAGCATCTGCTCAGCCTTTGCGCCCTGCTCTCTTTCTTGGCCGGTTGCGCCAGCACCGACACCGTCGATCCGCATGGCTACGACAAAACCGGTGTGGCTTCTTACTACGGCGCCAAACACCAAGGCAAACGCACCGCCAACGGCGAGCGTTTCAACATGAATTCCATGACCGCCGCCCATCGCCAGCTACCCTTTGGTACACGGGTGAAGGTCACCAATCTGAATAACGACAAATCCTGCGTGGTACGCATCAATGATCGCGGGCCGCACACCCGTGGCCGCCTGATCGACCTGTCCCGGGAAGCCGCCGAGCGCCTGGGCATGCTGCGCAGCGGCACTGCGAAGGTTCGCGTGCAAGTCCTCGACGACTGACGGATGGAGTCCCGACCATTTTCGGATTAGCCGATTTACCCCTGATCAGTGTGATCGAACTGTTCAGCGGGCTGCTGCTGTTGATTGTCGGCGCCGAACTGATGGTCCGCGCCGCCGTGCGCCTGGCCGCGCGCCTGCATGTCCGGCCCCTGATCATCGGCCTGACCATCGTCGCCCTCGGCAGCAGCGCACCGCAGATGGCGGTGAGCCTGCAAGCGACCCTGACGAACAACGCCGACATCGCCGTCGGCAGCGTGATCGGCAGCAGCATTTTCAACATCCTCGTCACTCTTGGACTGTCCGCGCTGATCATTCCCTTGCGGGTTTCCCGGCAACTGGTGCGCCTGGACATCCCGCTGATGATCGGTGCCAGTTTGCTGGTGTCGGTCCTGGCGTGGAACGAAGAACTGACCCGCACGGACGGCGTGATATTGCTGATGGCGCTGGCGCTGTACCTCGGCCTGTTGCTGCGCCAATCGCGACACTCAGCGCGCCCGGTTTCAAGCCATGACCACAAGGCACAGGCGCCTTGGATCAGCAGCTTGCTGATGATTGTCAGCGGGTTGGCAATGCTGGTTTACGCAGGACATCTGCTACTGGGCGCGGCCGTCGCGGTCGCCACTGACCTGGGGTTTTCAGAGCGGATCATCGGTCTGACTATCGTTGCCGTCTGCACATCCTTACCCGAGCTGGCCACCTCGCTGATCGCCGCGATTCGCGGCGAGCGTGACATCGCTGTAGGTAACGTTATCGGCAGCAACCTGTTCAACCTCTTGGGGGTGCTCGGCGTTACGGTACTGGTGGCGCCGTCGCCACTGTCGGTGTCGCCCAACGCGCTGGATTTTGACTTGCCAGTGATGCTCGGTGTCGCCGTGCTTTGCCTGCCGCTGTTCTATACCGGCTACCGCGTGACCCGCGCCGAAGGCCTGCTGTTTTTGGGTTTGTACCTGGCATATGGACTGCACGTGGTGTCGTTCACCACCGGCATGCCGCTGGCGGGCAAGCTTGAACACCTGATGCTGTTTTTCGTCCTGCCGGCGCTGGTGGCGTATTTGCTGTTCACGTCACTGCGCGCCTGGCGTCGCCAACACCACAAGAGAGAATTGCCATGAGCGAGAATAAAAAAAGCGGCGTTGAAGTGCGTCGCCAAGTAATGGGGGACGCCTTTGTCGACCGCGCACTGGGCAATGCCACCGAATTCACCCAGCCGCTGCAGGATTTCGTCAACGAACACGCCTGGGGCGGTGTGTGGAATCGCGAAGGCCTGCCGCTGAAAACCCGCAGCCTGATCACCCTCGCCGCGCTGACGGCACTCAAGTGCCCGCAGGAATTGAAAGGTCACGTGCGCGGCGCGCTGAACAATGGCTGCACAGTGGAAGAGATTCGTGAAGCCCTGCTGCATTGCGCGGTGTATGCCGGTGTGCCGGCGGCGATTGATGCGTTTCGGGCAGCGCAGGAAGTGATCGACAGTTATCAGAAGCCGGAATAATTTTGTTGCTTTGAAAAGATCGCAGCCTGCGGCAGCGCCTACACCGCAGGCTGCGATCTTTTGACCTTTGCCTTTAGATCCACCCACCCCACTGCAAAACGAAGATCCCGAGATTGGTGGTGACCGCCGCCATCAACGTGGTGATCACGATAATCGCCGCCGCCAGCTCATGGTTGCCATTAGCCGCCCGGGCCATGACAAAACTGGCCGCTGCGGTCGGGCTGCCGAAGTACAAAAACAAAATCCCCAACTCCGCGCCACGAAAGCCCCACAACCAGGCACCCAGGGTCGCCAGTACCGGCAGGCCGATCATCTTCACCAGACTCGAACTCAGCGCCATGTTGCCGCTCTTGCGCAGCGCCGCCAGCGACAACGTACCGCCGATGCAGATCAGCGCCAACGGCAACGTGGTTTGCGCCAGATACTGTCCGGAAGTTTCCAGCCAACCCGGCAACCCGATCTTGAAATAGGCAAATGGCGCCGCCGCAATCACGCTGATGATCAACGGATTGCTGAACACGCTTTTGCAGATGCTCCACGGATCGGACTTGATCACCGGGCTGTACACCGCCAGCACAATGGTCGACAGCGTGTTGTAGAACAGAATCACCAGCGCCGCGAGAATCGCCCCAAGGGAAATCCCGTAGTCGCCATACATGCTCGCGGCCAGCGCGAGGCCAATGACGCCGTTGTTGCCGCGAAACGCGCCCTGGGTGTAAATCCCCCGGTCTTCACGCGGGCACTTGAAGATCGCCCACCCCCAGGCAATGGCAAAACACACCAGGGTCGCGAGGGAGAAGTAGATCAGCAGCGCCGGTTGCAGTGCGGCGTGCAGGTCGGCATGCAGGATGCCCAGAAACAGCAACGCCGGCATGGTGACGTTGAACACCAGGGCCGACGCGGTGTGGATGAAGTTGTCATTGATCCAGCCGACGCGCTTGAGCAACACCCCCAGAAACAGCATGGCGAACACCGGTGCGGTGATGTTCAGGGTTTCGAGGAAAATTGCCAGCATGCCGGGGGTAACCTTGGTGGGCGTCGTTAGGTGGCTAATGATAAGCCACCGCAGACGTTGGCGTCTGGTAGATCGCTATCGCTGGCAAGCCAGCTCCTAAAGGTTCAGCGCAATCCTTGTAGGAGCTGGCTTGCCAGCGATGCAGGCGACGCGGTCTTACGTGATCGGCGCCGGGTTGAACAAGGTGATGTCGTTATGCAGTTTGTGCTGCTCCGCCCACGTCTGCTTCTTGCCGCTGGCCACGTCCAGATAGTAGTGGAACAACTCCCAACCGAGGTCTTCGATGGAAGCGCGTCCAGTAGCGATCCGTCCGGCGTCAATGTCGATCAGGTCCGGCCAGCGCTGGGCCAGTTCCGTCCGGGTCGAGACCTTCACCACCGGCGCCATCGCCAAACCGTACGGCGTACCACGACCGGTCGTGAACACGTGCAGGTTCATCCCTGCCGCCAGCTGCAACGTCCCGCAGACAAAGTCACTGGCCGGGGTCGCGCAGAAGATCAGGCCTTTTTCCTTGAAGCGCTCGCCAGGGCCAAGCACGCCAGTGATCGCGCTGCTGCCGGACTTGACGATCGACCCCAGGGACTTCTCGACAATGTTCGACAACCCGCCCTTCTTGTTGCCCGGCGTAGTGTTGGCGCTGCGGTCCGCCTCGCCCTTGGCCAGGTAACGGTCGTACCAGTCCATTTCGCGCACCAGTTCCTGCGCGACTTCCTTGGTTTGCGCCCGAGAAGTCAGCAGATAAATCGCATCGCGCACTTCGGTGACTTCGGAAAACATCACCGTCGCGCCAGCCCGCAGCAACAAGTCCGAGGCATAGCCCAATGCGGGGTTAGCGGTGATGCCGGAAAACGCATCACTGCCGCCGCACTGCATGCCAAGAATCAGCTCGGACGCCGGCACGGTTTCCCGGCGGCGCTGATCGAGCTTCTTCAAACGCGTCTCGGCCAGCTCCATGATCTGCTCGATCATCTCGGTGAAGCCGTGACTGGAATCCTGTAGCCGATACAACCACGGCTCGCTGAGATCCACCGAACTGTCGTTCTCGTGCATCACCTGCCCGGCCTGCAATTTCTCGCAACCCAGGCTGATCACCAAGGCTTCGCCACCCAGGTTCGGGTTGCGCGCCAGGTTGCGCACGGTACGAATCGGGATGTAGGCGTCGGTGGCTGTGATGGCCACGCCACAGCCGTAACTGTGGGTCAGCGCCACCACGTCATCGACGTGCGGATACTTGGGCAGCAACTCGTCCTTGATGCGTTTTACCGCATGGTCTAGCACACCCGTTACGCACTGAACCGTGGTGGTGATACCGAGGATGTTACGCGTGCCGACGGTGCCGTCGGCGTTGCGATAACCCTCGAAAGTAAACCCTTCCAGCGGTGCCTGCGCGGCCGGCACTTCGGTGGACAGCGGCAGGCTGTCCAGCGGTGGCGCGGTCGGCATGCGCAGTTGATCTTCCTTGACCCAACTGCCGCGCGGAATCGGCTGCAAGGCGTAGCCAATGACCTGGCCGTAACGAATCACCTGGCCACCCGAGGGAATGTCTTCCAGAGTGACCTTATGGCTCTGCGGCACGAAGTCCACGGTAACCAGGCCATCGGCAAACTCGGTGCCGGCCGGTACACCCTGATCATTGACCACGATCACCACGTTGTCCCGCTCGTGCAGACGGATGTAGCGCGGCGAATCGGAATGTTCAATCAACTGCATGACGCCGCTCCTCAGGAATGCGCTTGAGACAATTTGCCAGGGGCTTCAGTACCGTTCGCAGGCGGCTCTTTGAGCACCACACGTTTGATCGGGCCCACGATCACCAGATAGCTGAACACCGCGACCAGTGCGTTGCAACCAACAAACACCAGCGCCCATTTGAACGAACCGGTGGAGCTGATGATGTAGCCGATCACGATTGGCGTGGTGATCGAAGCAATGTTGCCGAAGGTGTTGAACAAGCCACCGCTGAGACCGGCGATCTGCTTCGGCGAGGTGTCGGACACCACCGCCCAGCCCAATGCGCCCACGCCTTTGCCGAAGAATGCCAGGGCCATGAAGCCGACGACCATCCATTCAACGTCCACGTAGTTGCACGCCACGATGCTGCTGGAAACCAACAGGCCAGCGATAATCGGCGCCTTGCGGGCGAAGGTCAGGGAATGACCTTTACGCAGCAGGTAATCGGAAATCACCCCGCCGAGTACACCACCAATGAAGCCGCAGATCGCCGGCAAGGACGCGATGAAACCGGCCTTGAGGATGGTCATGCCGCGCTCCTGCACCAGGTACACCGGGAACCAGGTCAGGAAGAAGTAGGTGATGCCGTTGATGCAGTACTGGCCCAGATACACGCCGAGCATCATGCGGTTGGTCAACAGTTGGCGTATGTAGTCCCACTTCGGACCGTCGCCCTTTTTGCCTTTGCCCTTGTCCTGGTCCATGTCGACCATGCCGCCGTTGTCGGCGATGTGCTTGAACTCGGCCTCGTTGATCAGCGGGTGCTGGCGCGGGCTGTAGATCACTTTCAGCCAGATCCCGGAGAAGATGATGCCGATCACGCCCATGACGATGAACACGTGCTGCCAGCCGAAGCTGTAGACGATCCAGCCCATCAGCGGTGCAAACAACACGGTGGCAAAGTATTGCGCCGAGTTGAAAATCGCCGAGGCGGTGCCGCGTTCAGCGGTCGGGAACCAGGCGGCCACGATGCGTGCGTTGCCGGGGAAGGATGGCGCTTCAGCCAGGCCCACCAAAAAGCGCAGCATGAACAGCGCAACCACTGCGGTGGACATGCCGAACTCGCCGACATAACCCTGCAGCACGGTGAACAGCGACCAGGTGAAGATGCTCAGTGCGTAGATTTTTTTCGAACCGAAACGGTCCAGCAGCCAGCCACCGGGGATTTGCCCGGCCACATAGGCCCAACCGAATGCGGAGAAGATATAGCCGAGGGTGACCGCGTCAATGCCGAGGTCTTTTTGCAGGCTGGAGCCGGCGATTGCGATGGTAGCCCGGTCGGCGTAGTTGATCGTGGTCACGATGAAAAGCATGAGCAGAATCAAATAGCGGACGTGAGTCGGCTTCTGGGTCGATTGCATGTAGATGTACTCCCACTGATTATTTTTATGCGCGGGTGAATCTGTTGTTTCTCCCCTGTAGGAGCGAGCTTGCTCGCGATGGTGGTCAACGATGACGCGGGGCATCAGGTTGAGCGCCGCGTACTCAAGACCATCGCGAGCAAGCTCGCTCCTACAGGGGTATTGCGTTTACGAACCGATGTAGCTGGTCTTCACGACCGTGTAGAACTCTTGCGCATAGCGACCTTGCTCACGTGATCCATAGGATGAACCTTTACGCCCACCGAAAGGAACGTGGTAATCCACACCGGCGGTCGGCAGGTTGACCATCACCATCCCGGCCTGGGAGTGGCGCTTGAAGTGGTTGGCGTATTTCAGCGACGTGGTGGCAATGCCCGCCGACAGACCGAATTCGGTGTCGTTGGCCATGGCCAGCGCAGCTTCGTAATCAGCCACACGGACGATGTTGGCCACTGGGCCGAAGATCTCTTCACGGCTGATGCGCATCGACGCTTCGCTGTCGGCAAACAGCGTTGGCGCGAGGAAGTAACCCTCGGTGTCGCACGTCACCAGACCACCGCCGCTGACCAGACGCGCACCTTCGGATTGGCCGATGTCGATGTACTTCATGTCCTGTTCAAGCTGGGCTTGCGAGACCACCGGGCCGATGTCGGTGCCGGCTTTCAGTGCGTGGCCGACTTTGATCGACTTCATGCGCTCGGCCATGGCTTCGACGAACTGGTCGTGGATGCCAGCGGTGACGATAAAGCGGCTCGAGGCCGTGCAACGCTGGCCAGTGGAGTAGAACGCGCTCTGCACCGACAGCTCGACCGCTTGCTTGAGGTCGGCGTCGTCGAGAATGATCTGCGGGTTCTTGCCGCCCATTTCCAACTGGACCTTGGCTTGGCGCGATACGCAGCTGACCGCGATCTGACGACCGACGCCCACGGAACCGGTGAAGCTGATGCCGTCGACTTTCGGGCTGTGGACCAGTGCATCGCCCACCACGCGACCGCTGCCCATCACCAGGTTGAACACACCGGCCGGGAAGCCTGCGCGGGAGATGATTTCGGCCAGCGCCCAGGCGCAACCCGGAACCAGGTCAGCAGGCTTGAGCACGACGCAGTTGCCGTAGGCCAGGGCCGGGGCGATTTTCCACGCCGGAATGGCAATCGGGAAGTTCCACGGGGTGATCAGACCGACCACGCCCAAGGCTTCGCGAGTGACTTCAACGTTGACGCCCGGACGCACCGACGGCAAGTAGTCGCCGGACAAGCGCAGACATTCACCGGCGAAGAACTTGAAGATGTTACCGGCGCGAGTCACTTCGCCGATGGCCTCAGGCAGGGTCTTGCCCTCTTCCCGGGCCAGCAGGTTGCCGAGCTCTTCGCGCCGGGCGAGGATTTCGGTACCGACTTTATCGAGAGAATCGTGACGTGCCTGAATGCCGGACGTGGACCAGGCCGGGAACGCGGCGCGGGCGGCGTCGATGGCGGCGTGGACTTGAGTCAGGTCAGCCTTGGCGTAATCGCCGATGGCATCGCTCAGTTCGGACGGGTTGATGTTGGTCGAATAATCGCCACCGGCAACCCATTCGCCGTTGATGTAGTTATCAAAACGCTTTGCATCTGCCACTTGAGATCTCCTCACGCAAAAGGCCGCTGATTGCTCAGCGGCCTTACTTAATCGGATGTGTTACTGCGCACCCTGCTTGTCGATCAGCGCGGCGAGCATTTCGTACTCTTCGCCCGTCAGATCGGTCAGCGGTGCACGCACAGGACCTGCGTCATAGCCGGCAATTTTTGCCCCGGCCTTGACGATGCTCACGGCGTAACCGGACTTGCGGTTACGGATGTCCAGATACGGCAGGAAGAAGTCATCGATGATCTTGCCAACGGTGGCGTGATCTTCACGAGTGATCGCGTGGTAGAAATCCATCGCGGTTTTCGGGATGAAGTTGAACACCGCCGAGGAGTAGACCGGCACGCCGAGAGCCTTGTAGGCAGCGGCGTAGACTTCGGCGGTCGGCAGACCACCCAGGTAGGTGAAGCGATCACCGAGGCGGCGACGGATCGACACCATCAACTCGATATCGCCCAGGCCATCCTTGTAGCCGATCAGGTTCGGGCAGCGCTCGGCCAGACGTTCCAGCAGCGGTGCGGTCAGGCGGCAGACGTTACGGTTGTAGACCACGACGCCGATGTTGACCGATTTGCACACGGCTTCAACGTGGGCGGCAACGCCGTCCTGGCTGGCTTCGGTCAGGTAGTGCGGCAGCAGCAACAGACCTTTGGCGCCCAGACGCTCGGCTTCCTGAGCGTACTCGATGGCCTGGCGGGTCGAACCACCGACACCGGCCAGAATCGGCACGCTGGTAGCGCAGGTGTCGACGGCAGTCTTGATGATTTCCGAATATTCGCTGGCCGCCAGAGAGAAGAACTCACCGGTGCCGCCCGCGGCGAACAGAGCCGAGGCGCCGTATGGGGCCAGCCATTCCAGACGTTTGATGTAGCCAGCGCGGTTGAAATCGCCCTGGGCATTGAAATCGGTGACCGGGAAAGACAGCAGACCGGAAGAGAGGATGGACTTCAGTTCTTGTGGATTCATTATTCGAACACCCTGGATTGCGACGTTGTGTGTGAGAAAACCGTTCAGCCTGCGCCGAAGTTGTAGGTCATCGTACAACTTAAAAGATAATCGTCAACTGCATTTCATCGCGACGGGGGGAAATTGTTCGACAAAATAAGCTACGAGCTAGATTTTTAGAGGGATTCAACGGAGGGAGGACAGTTGCGAGCGCCGTGATGAACGGTCGTTTGAGAGATACGTTGTCGGAAGATTTTAGGCACGGGTTTTATTTTATGGCTTGCGGCCCTATCGCGAGCAGGCTCGCTCCTACAGGGGTCCGGTACACAAAACACGGTGGGAGTGAGCCTGCTCGCGATGACGGCTTATCAGGCGATGAGTCGCTGGCAGAGGTTTTAACCCCGCTGCGCCTCAGCCTCTTCATGCGCATGACGCAACCGCTCACGGCTGTTGGTCAGGTGCAGGCGCATGGCGGCCCGTGCCGCATCGGAATCCTGACGGGCAATGGCATCGTAGATTTCTTCGTGCTCGCGGCTCAGGCGACTCATGTAGTGCTGCTGGTCATCGTGGGCCAGTCGCGCGGAGTTGAGCCGGGTGCGGGGAATGATGCTGGTGCCCAGATGGGTCATGATGTCGGTGAAATAGCGGTTACCGGTGGACAAGGCGATTTCAAGGTGAAAGGCGAAGTCCGACGCCACCGCGTCACTGGCGTGGGCCGCGCTTTCGTTCAAAGCATCCAGAGCGGCACGCATGGTCGCCAGTTGTTCCGGGCTGCGGCGTTGCGCGGCCAGGCCGGCGGATTCCACTTCCAGGCTGATGCGCAATTCAAGAATCGCCAGCACGTCACGCAAGGTCACCACGGTCGCCGGGTCGATACGAAAACCGCTCGGGCTCGGCGTGTCGAGCACGAAGGTGCCGATGCCATGCCGGGTTTCGACCTGCCCCGCCGCCTGCAAACGGGAAATCGCTTCGCGCACCACGGTGCGGCTGACGCCATGGGCATCCATGATCGCCGACTCGGTGGGCAATTTGTCGCCACGCTTGAGCTGACCGTCGCGGATCTGCTCGGACAGCACCGTCACCAGTTCCTGAGCGAGGCTGCGCCGCTTGCGAGGGAGACGTGGTGTGGCGTTCGGGTTTTCCATGGTGAACATCTGTCTCGAAAAGATTCGGCTGTTGAAAGCGCATCATAGCGCAACGCGGTTGTACGATCACCCCGCCCTCTGTAGGAGCTGGCTTGCCAGCGATGGCCATCACGCGGTCCGTCTGTGAAACTGCGTTATCGTTCATCGCTGGCAAGCCAGCTCCTACAGGGGCGTGGTGTTCAGGCGGTCACAGTCTGGTCCACCAGGTGGCCATTCTCGATACGAATGTGCCGCGGATGGAAGCGCTTGAGGCTGCTGCGATGGCCGACGCTGACGATGCTCAACCCCGGCAACTCATCGATCAACGCCTGATACAACGACGCCTCGTCCTCTTCATCCATCGCCGATGTCGCTTCGTCCATGTACAGCCATTGCGGCGCGTAAAGCAGAGCGCGGGCAAAGGCCAGGCGCTGTTGTTCACCCGGCGATAACAGGCGCTGCCAGTGGTTGGCTTCATCCAGACGCGCCACCAGATGCGGCAGACGGCAAGTTTCCAGCACGTGCACGTAGCGCTCGTTGGGATAGGTGTCGGCGACCTGTGGATAACTCAGCGCCTCACGCAACGTGCCAATCGGCAGATAGGGTTTCTGCGGCAGGAACAGATAGCGCGCCGACGGCAAACGAATGCTGCCGTGCCCCGTTGGCCACAGGTGCCCCATCGCCCGCAGCAAGGTCGACTTGCCGCTGCCGGAACGACCGCTGAGCATCACGCGCTCGCCTTCCTCCACGATCATGTCGGCACTGGTCAACAAATGACGACCGTCTGCCAGATCGAGGCCGAGGTCGTGCACCTTCAACGCGGAGCCCGTGGTTTGCACATCGATGGCCGGCGCGCGTTGTTCGTTGTCGGTCATGGCCTGACGGAAGCTGAGCAGACGATCGCAGGTGGCGCGCCACGAGGCGAGGCTCTGGTATGCAGTGATGAACCAGCTGAAACTGTCCTGGACATTGCCGAATGCCGAGCTGATTTGCATCAGCTCGCCCAATTCGATCTTGCCGGAGAGGTAACGTGGTGCGGCGACAATGAAAGGGAAAATGATTGCCGCTTGCTCGTAACCGGACGTGAAGAAGGTCAGGCGCTTGGACACCTTCATGATGTCCCAGAAGTTGTGCCAGACCATCGAAAAGCGACTGCTCAGGCGGCGGTTTTCGTTGGGCTCGCCGTTGTACAACGCAATACTTTCGGCATTCTCGCGAACCCGCACCATGGAGAAACGCAGGTCGGCTTCGAAGCGCTGTTGCCGGTTGTTCAGGCCGATCAGGCGACGACCGATCAAATGCGTCAGCCAGCTACCCACCACGGCGTAAACCAGCACGCACCAGAACATGTAGCCGGGAATGGTCACACCGAACACTTCGATGCTGCCCGACACGCCCCACAGGATGATCGAGAACGACACCAGGCTGACGACATTGCGCAGCAAGCCAATGCCCAGGCTCAAGGTATCGGAGGTGAAGTTGTTGAGGTCTTCGGAAATCCGCTGGTCCGGGTTATCGGTGTAGCCACCCTGCTCCAGCTTGTAGTAATTCTTGTCGGCGAGCCAACGCGAGAAATGCTTTTCGGTGAGCCAGGCGCGCCAGCGGATCGTCAGCATCTGGGTCAGGTAGAGTCGGTACACCGCGCCGATAATCGCCACGGTGGCAATCGCACAGAAGTACAGAATCAACCGCCAGAACGCGGCTTCATCCTTCTGTTGCAAGGCGTTGTAGAAATCCTTGTACCAGGTGTTGAACCACACCGAGATCCCCACGCTGATCAGCGACAGCGCGATCACCGCGATCAGTAGCGTCCAGGCCTTGGCCTTCTCTTCACTGCGCCAGTAAGGCGTGATCATCGCCCACACTTTGCGAAAAAACTGCCCGCGCACAGCATCATTGACCGCGGAGTACTCAGCGTTCTGATTCATGGAAAAGGCTCGATAAAGAAATGAACACGTTCGAACCGATCATAGATGATCGGTTCGGTTTGTCGCGAGGAGCGGCCCGCATTCGTTCAGCGCAGGTTCAGCGACGAACGGGACGCTTCTGCAGTTTGCGCTGCAGCGTGCGGCGGTGCATGCCCAGGGCGCGGGCAGTGGCGGAAATGTTGCCTTCGTGCTCGGTCAGCACGCGTTGGATGTGTTCCCACTGCAAGCGGTCCACGGACATCGGGTTTTCCGGCACCAGGCTGTCGAGGTCGGCATGCTCGGACAGCAACGCTGCCAGCACGTCGTCGGCGTCGGCCGGTTTGCACAGGTAGTTGCAGGCGCCACGCTTGATCGCTTCGACCGCCGTGGCAATGCTCGAGTAACCGGTGAGGATCACCACGCGCATTTCCGGGTCCAGCTCCAGCAACTTCGGCAACAGCACCAGACCCGAGTCGCCGTCCATTTTCAGGTCCAGGGCGGCGTAATCCGGCAGGTCGGCCTGGGCGATGGTCAGGCCTTCTTCAGCAGAGCCAGCAGTGCTGACGCGAAAACCACGGCGGGCCATGGCGCGGGCCATGACGCGGGTAAACGTTGCATCGTCATCGACCAGCAACAAATGCGGCAGTTCTTCGCCTTCGACTTGGATCTCTTCACTCATGTTCGTTTCCTCGGGCGACACGGGGCAGGCGCAGCTCGGTGAGCGTGCCACCTTCCTCATGACTGTAGAGTTTCACTGAGCCGCCAGCGCGTGTCACGCTCGCCTTACTCAAAAACAGGCCCAGACCGAAGCCTTTGCCCTTGGTGGTAAAAAACGGTTTGCCGATCTGTTCGGCAATGGCCAGCGGCACACCGGCGCCGTGGTCGCGAATGCTGATGGTCAGGTTTTCCCAATCCCAGTCCAGGGTCACTTGCAGACCTTCGGGACAGGCATCGGCGGCGTTGTTCAGCAAATTCAGCAGCGCCTGGGTCAGGTCCGGCGGCGGCGCCATGCGCGGCACCGCGCCCTGGCCGAGGCGCTGGAAGCGATAACTGGCTTCGGGGCGCATCAGGTGCCAGCGATTGAGGGCTTCGTCGAGCCAATCGGTGACGTCCTGCATCTCCACCGCCAAACGGCGATTGGCCTCCGCTGCCCGAACAAGCTGCTGCAAGGTTTCCTTGCACAGCTTGACCTGATCCTGCAGCACGCTCAGGTCGTCTTGCAGCATCGGGTCGTGATGGTCCTGACGCATTTCCTTGAGCAGCACGCTCATGGTCGCCAGCGGCGTGCCCAACTCATGGGCAGCGCCCGCGGCCTGGGTGGCGACGGCCAGTAACTGCTGATCGCGCAGGCCTTCTTCGCGGCGGATAGCGCGCAATTCTTCCTGGCGTCGCAGCTCTTCAGCCATGCGTGCGGCGAAGAACGTGATGACCGCCGCAGCGAGGGCGAAGCTCAGCCACATCCCGTACACCTGCAGGTTTTCCCGGGCAATCGGGAAGGTCTGCAATGGGTAGAACTGCGCCAGCAACAACGTGTACATCGTCAGCGCGATACCCGACAGAATCACCGAATAACGCCATGGCAGCGTCACCGCAGCGATGGTCAGCGGCACCAGGTAATAAGAGACGAAGGGGTTGGTCGAACCGCCGGAGAAATACAGCAACGCGCTGTGGATAAAAAGGTCGCAAGCCAGTTGCACGGCGTACTCAAGCTCGGTCACCGGCCACGAAGTGCGCAGGCGAATGGCCGTGAACACGCACAGCAGCATTGAACACGCGAGCGTCGCGGCCAGCTGGAACCAGGGCAGCGGCAGCAATTCGAACCAGTAGGCCAGGCCCACGGAACCGGCCTGGGCGGCCAGCACCAACGTGCGGATGAACGTCAGCCGCCAGAGGTTCTGGCGAGTGGCGGAAGTGATTTGAACGGGGGCGAGCATGAGCTCTCCTGATGAGCGCTCCAGGCGGATCACCGGGAGTATAACCAAGCGCGGGGGCTGACAGGCAAAAGTGCGGCAAACGGCCACAGTGAAGCAGCTGCAAGCTATAAGCTTCAAGCTGCAAGCTTTTACTTGTGGCTTGCAGCTTGAAACTTGCGGCTGCTCCATAGAGTCTGATGGTTTCACGCAGGCCCGGACCATACACCTGCGCACCTTTCAAGGAGCCTTCATGCACACATTCCGCCGCAGCGCCGCCCTTCTCGCCCTGAGTGCCGGCACCCTCGCCAGCCTCCCGGCCCTGGCCGCCGACGAGCTTCATTACAACCAGATTTCCCTGCGCGCCGAAGTCAGTCAGGAAGTGGCCCGCGATCTGATGATCGTGACGCTCTACACCGAAGCACAGAACACCGACCCGGCCAAACTCGCCGCCGAGGTCAGCACCACCATGAACAAGGCACTGGCCCAGGCCAAGCAGGTCAAGGACATTTCCCTGCGCCAGGGCAGCCGCAACAGCTATCCGATCTACGACACCAAGGGCCAGAAGATCACCGGCTGGCGTGAACGCGCCGAGTTGCGCCTGGAAAGCTCGGACTTCGCCGCGCTGTCGAAGCTGACCGGCGAATTGCTCACCGACATGAAAATGGGCGGCATGGACTTCGCCATCGCCACGCCGACCCGCAAGGCCAGCGAAGACGCCCTGCTAAAAGACGCCGTGACCGCGTTCAAGGCCCGCGCCCAACTGGCCACCGATGCGCTGGGCGGCAAGGGCTACAAGATCGTCAACCTGAACCTCAACAGCAATGGTTATCCACAACCGTACATGCGCGCGCCGATGATGATGAAAGCAGCGGCCATGGACAGTGCACCGGTCACGCCGGAAGTCGAAGCCGGAACCAGCCAGGTGAGCATGACCGCAGACGGGTCGATTGAAGTGCTGATGCCTTGATTCGATAACCCGACAACAAAAACGGCGATCATTAAAAATGATCGCCGTTTTTTATTGGCAGTTTTCAGGCATGAGCTATAAATGGTAGGTCTACCCGAAAAAGCGGTCGATTGGCCACTATCGGTGCAACAATAACCACTCTTATTCACGCCATACCCACCCTTAAAATCAGGGTATGAATAAGTAACACCCCGCCCTGACCGGGTGCAACCCAAGCACCGGGCGCACCGTCAAAGTGCGGCATTTGCACCGAAAAAACGTCGCGCAAACGGTCAAATGCGCCAGAAGTTACACCGATGCGACATTAAGGTACGTTCGTGCCACCGTTTAAGGCTTGTAGTCACTCTGGATCTTGCATTGGGTATGGCCCCTGCATAAGTATCCGCAGGAACGACTCACGAGGTCGTCCTCACATTCCAAAAATGACAACAAATCATGAGGCCACCATGCTTAAAAACGCGGTCATTCCGTTCTTAGTTGGCGCAAGCTTGTTAGCCAGCGCACCATTCGCCCAAGCAGCGACCAACCTGGTGTTCTGCTCCGAAGGGAGCCCGGCCGGTTTCGATCCAGGTCAATACACCACCGGAACCGACTTCGACGCCTCTGCAGAAACCATGTTCAACCGCCTGACCCAGTTCGAGCGCGGCGGCACCGCCGTGATTCCTGGCCTGGCGACCAGCTGGGACGTATCCGATGACGGCCTGACTTACACCTTCCACCTGCGTGAAGGCGTCAAGTTCCACACCACCCCGTACTTCAAGCCAACTCGTGAGTTCAACGCCGACGACGTGCTGTTCACCTTTAATCGCATGATTAACAAGGATGACCCGTTCCGCAAAGCGTACCCGACCGAATTCCCGTACTTCACCGACATGGGGATGGATACCAACATCACCAAGATCGATAAAGTCGACGATCACACCGTCAAGTTCACCCTCAAAGACGTCGATGCCGCGTTCATCCAGAACATGGCAATGAGTTTCGCCTCGGTCCAGTCCGCCGAGTACGCTGCCCAGCTGCTCAAGGACGGCAAGGCTGCCGACATCAACCAGAAACCGGTCGGCACCGGGCCGTTCGTGTTCAAGAGCTACCAGAAAGACTCCAACATCCGCTACACCGGGAACAAGGACTACTGGAAGCCGGATGACGTGAAGATCGACAACCTGATCTTCGCCATCACCACCGACCCGTCGGTACGTATCCAGAAGCTGAAGAAGAACGAGTGCCAGGTCACCCTGTTCCCTCGTCCGGCCGACCTGAAGGCGCTCAAGGAAGATAAATCCCTGAAGATGCCTGAGCAGGCGGGCTTCAACCTGGGCTACATCGCCTACAACGTGATGGACAAGATCAAGGGCGACGACAAGCCGAACCCGATGTCGCAGTTGAAAGTGCGCCAGGCGATGGACATGGCCGTCAACAAGCAGCAGATCATTGACTCCGTGTACCAGGGCGCCGGCCAACTGGCGGTCAACGCCATGCCGCCGACCCAGTGGTCCTACGACACCACCATCAAGGACGCCAAGTACGATCCTGAGAAAGCCAAAGAGCTGCTCAAGGAAGCCGGCGTCAAGGAAGGTACCGAGATCGTCCTGTGGGCGATGCCGGTTCAGCGTCCGTACAACCCGAACGCCAAGCTGATGGCTGAAATGCTGCAGTCCGACTGGGCGAAGATCGGCCTCAAGGTCAAGATCCAGAGCTACGAGTGGGGCGAGTACATCAAGCGCTCCAAGGGCGGCGAGAACGGCGCGATGCTGATTGGCTGGAGCGGCGACAACGGTGACCCGGACAACTGGCTCAACGTGCTGTTCGGTTGCGACTCCCTGGAAGGCAACAACTTCTCCAAGTGGTGCGACAAGAAGTTCGACGACATCGTCAAACAAGCCAAGCGCACTTCGGACCAAGGCAAGCGCACTGAGCTGTACAAACAAGCGCAACACGTCCTCAAAGACGCCGTCCCGATGACACCTATCGCTCACTCGACGGTGTTCCAACCCATGCGCGCCAACGTGCAGGACTTCAAGATCAGCCCATTTGGCTTGAACTCCTTCTACGGCGTCAGCGTCAGCAAGTAAGGTGTTGCAACGGCGACGTTTCTGACGTCGCCGTTGCTTTATCTACCGAGAAAGCAGGAATTTGCCTACATCCGAATCCGAAGCTGACTACAGCATTCGAGTCGGACGCGTTGCCATTTCCTACGAGTCTTTAGGACTCTACGCATTTACTGCCGGTCCCACGGTCCCTACCGTCGGGTACCGACCCGTGCATCTGTGGCTGATCGGTTTTGCTGCCTGTATGGCTTGAACTCAGTGCTGCCGCCACGTCCTGGACGAGATGGCGACTCATTGACCACACTTTGAGAAAAGGGAGCGTTATGCGCCATACCTTGGTTTTATCCGCATTGCTGGGCAGCGGCCTGTTGGCCGCCACCTCCATGAGCCAGGCCGCCAGCAGCCTGGTGTTCTGCTCCGAGGGCAGCCCCGCCGGTTTCGACACGGCGCAGTACACCACGGCGACCGACAATGACGCCGCCGAGCCGCTGTACAACCGTTTGGCAGAGTTCGAAAAAGGCGCGACCAATGTCGTACCGGGCCTGGCCACTAGCTGGGATATTTCCGAGGACGGCCTCACTTACACCTTTCACCTGCGCGAAGGGGTGAAATTTCATACAACGAAGTACTTCACGCCGACCCGTGATTTCAACGCCGATGACGTGCTGTTCACGTTCAATCGCATGCTCGACCCGCAACAACCTTTCCGTAAGGCTTATCCGACCGAGTTCCCATACTTCAACGGCATGAGCCTGAACAAGAACATCGCCAAGGTCGAAAAGACCGGGCCGCTGACCGTGGTCATGACGCTCAACAGCGTGGACGCCGCGTTCATCCAGAACATCGCCATGAGCTTCGCCGCCATCCTGTCCGCCGAGTACGCCGACAAACTGCTGGCCGAAGGCAAACCGAGCGACATCAACCAGAAGCCGATCGGCACCGGGCCGTTCGTGTTCAAGAGCTACCAGAAAGACTCGAACATCCGCTACACCGGTAACAAGCAATACTGGGACCCGAGCCGCGTGAAGCTCGACAACCTGATTTTCGCCATCAACACCGATGCGTCGGTGCGGGTGCAGAAACTCAAGGCCAACGAATGCCAGATCACGCTGCACCCTCGCCCTGCCGATGTGCCCGCGCTGAAGAATGACCCGAAACTGCAACTGATCGAGAAGCCCGGTTTCAACCTCGGCTACATCGCCTACAACGTGCGCCACAAACCCTTCGACCAGCTCGAAGTGCGCCAGGCGCTGGACATGGCGGTGAACAAGCAAGGCATTCTCAATGCCGTTTACCAGGGTGCGGGGCAACTGGCCGTCAACGCCATGCCGCCAACCCAATGGTCCTACGATGAAACCATCAAGGACGCCGCCTACAACCCGGAAAAAGCCAAGGAATTGCTCAAGGCGGCCGGTGTGAAGGAAGGCACCGAAATCACCCTGTGGGCCATGCCTGTGCAGCGCCCGTACAACCCCAACGCCAAGTTGATGGCCGAGATGCTCCAGGCCGACTGGGCGAAGATCGGCCTCAAGGTCAAGATCGTCAGCTATGAATGGGGCGAGTACATCAAGCGCACCAAGAATGGCGAGCACGACATCAGCCTGATCGGCTGGACCGGTGACAACGGTGATCCGGACAACTGGCTGGGCACGCTGTACAGCTGTGACGCCATTGGCGGCAACAACTACTCGATGTGGTGTGATCCGGCTTACGACAAGTTGATCAAGCAGGCCAAGGTCGTCACCGACCGCGACCAGCGCACCGTGCTCTACAAACAGGCGCAGCAGTTGCTCAAACAGCAGGTGCCGATCACGCCAGTCGCCCACTCAACGGTCAACCAACCGCTGAGCACCAAAATCGAAGGGTTCAAAGTAAGCCCCTTCGGCCGCAACGTGTTCTCGGGTGTCGGCCTAGAAAAATAACCGATTAGCCAAAAACGCCAGGGGGTGGATTTTCCATCCCCACGCAGGCGTGTTGCCTTTTTTCGCCATCCTGGCATCAAGCAAACGTTTGCGATGACGTAAATGAGTTCCAAACCAAACCGGATCACAGAAAAAAGACCGGTCATAAAAATAGAAAGCAAGGAGCTTTACCCATGAAACTGAGCAGCACAACGATACTGGCCTTGGCCATCAGCAGCGTAACCGCCACGGCGTACGCTGAAACCCAGAGCCAGGCTTTCACGCCCGTGACCGTGAAAGAGAAAAGTGCCCAGAGCGAAGCCAGCGGCTTTGTCGAAGGCCAGTCGATCGGCGGGACCACGCGCAACTGGTACGCCAACGAACAACTGAAACGTGGTGCCCATTTCAAGTACAACAAGAACGGTGTACTGACCAACACGGACCGCCGCATCAACTGGGTACAAGGCACCATCATCAAGTACAACTCGGGCTTCACCGAGGGCACCGTCGGTTTCAGCACTGAAGTCGCTGCCTACAACGCCGTCGCCCTTGAGCGTGATCGCAAGAACCTCGCCTCTGCCAATGGCGGAGCACCGCTCAATGGCGTTCCCGGTCTGGGTAACAACCGGACCCTGACTGAAAACGGCGGCGAGGCGGAAGACCAGTGGAGCAAACTGGGTCTGGCTAACGTCAAGGCTCGTCTCTCCAACACCACACTGACCGCCGGCCGCCAGAACTTCAGCAGCCCGATGGTCGACGTGATCGGCAACCGTGCCCTGCCCTCGAGTTTCCAGGGTGTGAGCCTGCACAGCGAAGAGCTGGAAAACCTGTCATTCGACCTGGCCACGTTCGATCGCAACTCACCGCGAACCGAAGAAAGCCTGCGTAAATTCCGCGCCGAATACGCCGACACGGTCATCGAAGCCGACCACGTGAACACTGCGGGGATCACCTACCAGCCGTTCGCCAGCCTGACCACCAGTTTGTGGGGTACCCAGGCCGAAGACCTGTGGAACCAGTACTACTTCGGCGCGAGTCACGTGCTGGGGGACAGCTCGGTACTGAGCCTGACCACCGGACTGAACTACTACAAGACGGTCGACGAAGGCAAAAAACTGCTGGGCGACATCGACAACGACACCTATTCCCTGTCGTTCGGATTGACCCATCAGGCCCATACCCTGACCTTCTCGTACCAGGAAGTGAACGGCAACGAGTACTTCGATTACCTGCACGAAACCAACGGCATCTACCTGGCCAACTCCCTGCTGTCGGACTTCAACGGCCCGAACGAGAAATCCTTCCAGGTGGCCTATGGCCTGAACATGGCCGAATACGGTGTGCCGGGGCTGAAGTTCAACATCTATCAGGCCCGCGGCTGGGGCATCGACGGTACTCATAACAATGGCGGCGCTTACGCCAGCGTGCAGTCCATGGACGGTGAACACCACTATGAATACGGCATCGGTACCACATACGCCGTGCAGAGCGGTCCGCTCAAGGCCACCACGATCCGTGGCACCTACACCGCTCACCGCGCCAGCGAAAACCAGGCTGATGGCAGCATCAACGAGTTCCGTCTCGTGACCACCATCCCGTTCAACATTTTGTAATGCACCTGCCGAACGGCTGATTCAGCAATGAACCGGCCGTTCGGCTTTTGTCCTTGCAATCGATTGCAGAGGGTTATAGATGAAAATGCTTCCCCTACGTGCGGCCATCGCAGCCGCCTTGCTGAGTGTCGCTGTCGGTGTCTCGGCCAAGCCGCTGGTGGTCTGCACCGAAGCCAGCCCCGAAGGCTTCGACATGGTCCAGTACACGACTGCAGTCACCGCCGACGCCGTGGCCGAAACCATCTTCAATCGCCTGGCAGACTTCAAGCCCGGCACCACTGACGTGATTCCGGCCCTGGCCGACTCCTGGGACATCAGCGAAGACGGTTTGAGCTACACCTTTCACCTGCGCAAAGGCGTCAAGTTTCACACCACCGATTACTTCAAGCCGACCCGCGACATGAATGCCGACGACGTGGTCTGGAGCTTCCAGCGTCAGCTGGACCCGAATCACCCGTGGCACAAGCTGTCGAGCGTGGGCTTCCCGTACTTTGAAAGCATGGGTTTCAAGGAACTGCTAAAAAGCGTCGAGAAAGTCGACGACAACACGGTCAAGTTCACCCTGACCCGTCGCGAAGCGCCGTTCCTGGCCGACATCGCCATGGCCTTCTCGTCGATCTACTCCGCCGAGTACGCTGACCAGTTGCTCAAGGCCAACAAGACTGGCGATCTGAACAACAAGCCGATCGGCACCGGTCCGTTCGTGTTCCAGCGTTACAACAAGGACGCCCAGGTCCGCTTCAAGGCCAACCCGGATTATTTCCGTGGCAAGCCACCGGCCGAAGCGCTGATCCTGGCCATCGCCACCGACAACAACGTGCGCCTGCAAAAGCTCAAGGCCAACGAATGTCAGGTGGCGCTGTATCCGAAGCCGGACGATATCCCGAGCATCAAGAAAGACCCGAACCTGAAAGTCGACGAACTGAACGCGATGACCGTGTCCTACGTCGCGATGAACACTACGCACAAATACATGAGTGATGTGCGGGTGCGCAAAGCCATCGACATCGCGTTCGACAAGGAAGCCTACGTCAATGCCCTGTTCGGCAAAGGCAATGCGACAGCAGCGGTCAACCCGTACCCGGACACCCTGCTGGGTTACAACCACAGCCTGAAGAACCCCGTCCGTGACCTCGACAAGGCCCGTGCCCTGCTCAAGGAAGCCGGCGTACCGGAAGGCACCACGTTCACCCTGTTCACCCGCAACGGTGGCGGTCCGACCAACCCCAACCCGATGCTCGGCGCGCAGATGATGCAGGCCGACCTGGCCAAGGTCGGGATCAAGATCGACATCCGCGTGATGGAATGGGGCGAAATGCTCAAGCGCGCCAAAAACGGCGAGCACGACATGGTTTCCGCCGGATGGGCGGGCGATAACGGCGACCCGGATAACTTCCTGACGCCTATGCTCAGTTGCGAAGCCGCCAAGAACGGCGAAAACTATGCACGCTGGTGCAATGACAAGTTCCAGGCGCTGCTCGATCAGGCCCGGGAAAAGACCGATCCGGCCGAACGCGCAGCACTCTACGAGCAGGCCCAGGTTATTTTTAATCAGGACCAGCCTTGGATCAGCATGGCACACACTAGAATGTTCACCGCAATGCGCAACAACGTAGAGGGCTATCACATTAGCCCCCTCACCACGAATAACTTCGCCACCACCCAGGTGAAGTAAATAAGAAAACTCCCGGCATACCCGACCCAGGCATGCCGGGCACGCCTAACCGGCTGATGAGGTACACCTTACGATGTTTAGTTTTATTGCCCGCCGACTGGGGTTACTGATCCCCACGTTCTTCGGCATCACCTTGCTGACCTTCGCGTTGATTCGCATGATCCCTGGCGACCCCGTGGAAGTCATGATGGGCGAACGCAGAGTCGACCCGGAAATGCACGCTCAGGCAATGGAACGCCTAGGTCTGAACAAACCCCTGTATGCCCAGTACCTGGATTACATCGGCAAGCTGGTCCACGGCGACCTCGGCGAGTCCTTGCGCACCCGTGAAAGCGTGTGGACCGAGTTCACCTCCCTGTTCCCCGCGACCCTGGAACTGTCCATGGCCGCGCTGCTGTTCGCCGGCATCCTGGGCCTGCTGGCCGGGGTGATCGCGGCCCTCAAGCGAGGGTCCTTGTTCGACCATGGGGTGATGGGCATCTCCCTGGCGGGATACTCGATGCCGATCTTCTGGTGGGGCCTGATCCTGATCATGTTCTTCTCGGTGAGCCTGGGCTGGACCCCGGTGTCCGGGCGGATCGACCTGCTGTACGACATCGAGCCGCGCACCGGTTTCATGCTGATCGATACGCTGCTGGCCGATGACGTCGGCGCGTTCCTCGATGCCCTGCATCACCTGATCCTGCCGGCCATCGTGCTGGGTACCATTCCGCTGGCGGTGATTGCGCGGATGACCCGTTCCTCGATGCTCGAAGTGCTGCGCGAGGACTACATCCGTACCGCCCGCGCCAAAGGCCTGTCGCCGTCGCGCGTGGTGTTCGTGCACGGCCTGCGCAACGCGCTGATTCCGGTGCTGACCGTGGTCGGCCTGCAAGTCGGCACCCTGCTGGCCGGTGCGGTCCTGACCGAAACCATCTTCTCCTGGCCCGGCATCGGCAAATGGCTGATCGAAGCCATTGGCGCCCGGGACTACCCGGTCGTACAAAACGGCATCCTGTTAATCGCCTGCCTGGTGATTCTGGTCAATTTCGTGGTGGACATCCTCTACGGCTTTGCCAACCCACGCATCCGTCATCAGCGCTGAGGTCAATACCATGAGCACTCCAACATCCTCAGTAGCCACCGCCACGCCCGTCGTGGATCAGAGCCTGCTGTACCCGTCGCCGTACAAAGAATTCTGGCAAGCGTTCTCCAAGAACAAGGGCGCCGTCGCCGGCCTGATGTTCATGCTGCTGGTGATTTTCTGCGCCATCTTCGCCCCGTGGGTTGCGCCCCATGATCCGAGCGAGCAATACCGCGACTTCCTGCTGACCCCGCCGGCCTGGCTGGAAGGTGGGCAGATCCAGTTCCTGCTCGGCACCGATGAGCTGGGCCGCGATTTGCTGTCGCGCCTGATCCAGGGTTCGCGGTTGTCCTTGATGATCGGCTTGTCCTCGGTGGTCATGTCGCTGATCCCGGGCATCCTGATGGGCTTGCTCGCCGGGTTCTTCCCGCGCGTACTCGGCCCGACCATCATGCGTTTGATGGACATCATGCTGGCCCTGCCCTCCTTGCTGCTGGCTGTGGCGATCGTCGCCATCCTCGGCCCTGGCCTGATCAACACCGTAATCGCCATCGCCGTGGTGTCCCTGCCGTCCTACGTTCGTCTGACCCGCGCGGCGGTGATGGGCGAACTGAACCGCGACTACGTGACTGCCGCCCGCTTGGCCGGTGCCGGTCTGCCGCGCCTGATGTTCATCACCGTGCTGCCCAACTGCATGGCACCGCTGATCGTTCAAGCGACCCTGAGCTTCTCCTCGGCGATTCTCGATGCCGCCGCCCTGGGCTTCCTCGGCCTTGGCGTACAACCGCCAACCCCTGAGTGGGGCACCATGCTGGCTTCGGCCCGCGACTACATCGAACGCGCGTGGTGGGTCGTGAGCCTGCCGGGTTTGACCATTTTGCTCAGCGTGCTGGCAATCAACTTGATGGGTGACGGCCTGCGCGATGCGCTGGACCCGAAACTCAAGAACGCCGCCTGAGGAGATTCCCATGTCACTGCTAGAAATCAAGAATCTCAACGTTCGCTTCGGCGACAAGAACGCCGTGCCGGTGGTCGACGGTCTCGACCTGAAAGTGGACAAGGGCGAAGTGCTGGCCATCGTTGGCGAGTCGGGTTCGGGCAAGTCCGTGACCATGATGGCGCTGATGGGCCTGATCGAGCATCCCGGCATCGTCACCGCCGACTCGCTCAGCTTTGACGGCAAGGACATGCTCAAGTTGAGCAACCGTCAGCGTCGGCAAATCGTCGGCAAAGACCTGTCGATGGTTTTCCAGGACCCGATGACCGCGCTGAACCCGAGCTACACCGTGGGTTTCCAGATCGAAGAAGTGCTGCGCCTGCACCTGAAAATGTCCGGCAAGGCCGCCCGCAAACGCGCCATCGAACTGCTGGAAAAAGTTGAAATCCCGGGTGCCGCGAGCCGCATGGACGCTTACCCGCATCAACTCTCCGGCGGTATGAGCCAGCGTGTCGCCATTGCCATGGCGATTGCCGGTGAACCGAAACTGCTGATCGCCGACGAACCGACCACCGCCCTCGACGTGACCATCCAGGCGCAGATCATGGACCTGCTGCTGGCGTTGCAGAAAGAGCAGGACATGGGCCTGGTGCTGATCACCCACGACCTCGCCGTCGTGGCTGAAACCGCCCAGCGCGTGTGTGTGATGTACGCCGGTCAAGCCGTCGAAGTCGGCCAGGTGCCGCAACTGTTCGACATCCCGGCACACCCGTACAGCGAAGCGCTGCTCAAGGCGATTCCGGAACACAGCCTCGGCGCCGCGCGCTTGTCGACGTTGCCAGGCATCGTGCCCGGTCGCTACGACCGTCCGCAGGGTTGCCTGCTGTCGCCGCGCTGCCCGTATGTGCAGGACAACTGCCGTGCGCAGCGTCCGAGCCTTGATCCGAAAAGCCACAGCCTCGCCCGCTGCTTCTACCCGCTGAACCAGGAGGTGGCGTAATGGCCGTCGTTCTTACCGCCCGCGACCTGACCCGTCACTACGAAGTGTCCCGTGGCCTGTTCAAGGGACACGCGACCGTACGCGCCCTCAACGGTGTGTCGTTCGAACTGGAAGCCGGCAAGACCCTCGCCGTCGTCGGTGAATCGGGCTGCGGCAAGTCCACCCTCGCCCGTGCCCTGACCCTGATCGAAGAGCCGTCCTCCGGTTCCTTGAAAATCGCCGGACAGGAAGTCGCCGGCGCCGATAAGGCCCAGCGCAAGCAACTGCGCAAAGACGTGCAGATGGTGTTCCAGAGCCCGTACGCCTCGTTGAACCCGCGGCAGAAAGTCGGTGATCAATTGGCCGAGCCATTGCTGATCAACACCAACCTCAGCGCCTCGGAACGCCGCGACAAAGTCCAGGCGATGATGAAGCAGGTGGGTTTGCGGCCTGAGCATTACCAGCGCTATCCGCACATGTTCTCCGGCGGTCAGCGCCAGCGGATTGCGCTCGCCCGGGCGATGATGCTGCAACCGAAAGTGCTGGTGGCGGACGAACCGACCTCGGCGCTCGACGTGTCGATTCAGGCACAGGTGCTGAACCTGTTCATGGATTTGCAGCAGGAATTCAACACGGCCTACGTGTTCATCTCGCACAACCTGGCGGTGGTGCGTCACGTCGCCGATCACGTGATGGTGATGTACCTCGGCCGCCCCGTGGAAATGGGCCCGAAAGAGGACATCTACACCCGCCCTCTGCACCCGTACACCCAAGCCCTGTTGTCGGCCACGCCGACCATCCACCCGGATCCGGACAAGCCGAAAATCAAGATCGTCGGCGAACTGCCCAACCCGCTGAACCCACCGTCCGGCTGTGCTTTCCACAAGCGCTGCCCGTACGCCACCGAGCGTTGCAGCACTGAAGAACCGGCCCTGCGCCTGCTCGACAGCCGGCAGGTGGCTTGCCATTACGCCGAGCAATTCCTCGACGGCGCGGCGTAAAAAATGCGGGAGCTAGCCTGCTAGCGATTGCGGTGTGCCAGTAACCACAAATGTTGACTGGTATGCCGCTATCGCCAGCAGGCTAGCTCCCACAGGGTTTCTGTTGACCAAACCCCTTCCACTTCACTGGAAGGGGTTTTATTTTGTCTGTGATTTACGTCTGGCTGTCGCCCTCTTCCTCTTCATCGGAGTCCGGCTCGTCGGTGGTCGAATCGTCATCGCTCGCAGCACCACCCTGCCCCTGATCGCCCGGTTCGGACTCGGACTTGGCGATCATCAGCTCGCCATGCGCCCCCTGCCCGCTCGATGCCTGTGTCTCGTGCTCCTCACACTCAGCCCAAACCGCCGAACTGCCCAAGGTCAACATCACCAGCACCTTCAACATCAATAAAACGCGTAGCCATCTGTTCATAGTCGAATCCCTCCTTCATAGAGTGCCTTTCTGGCGCTGATTAAAATCTAGTTCCGATCAGCCGGGTTCTCCAGATAGGACGCTAACAGATGAGAGAAAATGCCAATGCCTGGCAGATTGGTTTTGAATAATAGTTATGCCGAAAAGGTCAAAGCGTGTTCCGCCTTCCAGAACGCTTGTGCACCCACAGAATCCCTCGCAGGATTCGCGGGATTCGCGGGATGTACGCAGGACAGGACTTCCCGTGATCGACACGTTTAATCAAAGGACACAGCATGATCAGCAACGCCTTCGCACCGATGCAATCACTCGCCACCACCCTGCTACCTCACGCCCTGGAACCCTCGGAAGACGGCGCTCACGACCTTTCGCACCTGCAACGGGTTTGGCACAACGCCCACTTGATTCAGGCACAGGAAGGTGGCGATCTAGAGGTGCTGCTGGCGGCGGTGTTGTTGCATGATTGTGTAGCAGTGGAAAAGAACTCGCCGTTGCGCTCGCAGGCATCGCAATTGGCAGCGCGCAAAGCGTCAGGGGTATTGGCGAAGTTGGATTGGCGCGAGACAAAAATCGCCGCCGTCGCCCACGCCATCGAAGCCCATAGCTTTTCCGCCAACATCTCGCCGACCTCGCTGGAAGCGAAAATCGTGCAGGACGCCGACCGCCTCGACTCCCTGGGTATGCTCGGCGTCGCCCGCACCTTTTACGTTGCCGGGCGCATGGGCAGCGCCCTCTACGACCCGCAGGACCCGCAGGCCAATGACCGCGACTATGACGACACTCGCTTCTGCATCGACCATTTCCAGACCAAGCTGCTGCACTTGGCAGACGGCTTCCAGACTGCGACAGGGCAACGTCTGGCACAGGTTCGTCATGAGCGTTTGAAGGGGTTTCTGGAACAGTTCAAGGAAGAGATCGGGATTGGCTGATACGCCAGGAGCACTGAACCGGCATAACTCAGGAAAGGACAAGCGCCATGGATCTGTCGCAAACACTGCTGCAACTTGAACGACGCCTCCTGTCACACACGACTCGACGGAATGCTGAAGAAATCTCACGCCTACTCGCGGATGACTTTATCGAGTTCAGCGCCAGTGGCGGCATCTGGAGCAAGGCCGAAGTGGTCGAGCAGTTGCCCCATGAGTCGTTTATCCAACGGAGCATCAGCCACTTTGCCATCAAGCCATTGTCAGAAGAGACCGCCTTGGTGACTTATCATTGTTACGTCGACAGCCACGACCATCCCAGCGCAGTCCACAGTCTGCGCAGTTCCATCTGGCGTAATCGGGGCGAGCAGTGGCAGATGGTTTTCCACCAGGGGACATTGATTCC
Organism: Pseudomonas sp. Irchel s3b5; assembly: GCF_900187435.1. Classification (NCBI taxonomy): domain Bacteria; kingdom Pseudomonadati; phylum Pseudomonadota; class Gammaproteobacteria; order Pseudomonadales; family Pseudomonadaceae; genus Pseudomonas; species Pseudomonas sp. Irchel s3b5. The sequence continues at coordinate 77,504 of NZ_FYDY01000007.1, read as the reverse complement.
CAGTGAACAATGACGCAGGCATTCATGGCGAATCCGGATCCCTCGCGAGCAAGCTCGCTCCTACAGTGCCCGCGGCGAGTCAGAGAATGTTGTGAACGTCCCGGATTACTGTAGGAGCGAGCCTGCTCGCGATGGACGTCAACGATGACGTGCGCAGCCTGGATAAACGCGGTGCGCTTGAAATCACCGTCGGAACGCCGCCCGGAGCAGGCTCGCGCCTACAGAGGGTTGCGTCAGGCAACAAAAAACCCCGCAGCTTTCGCGACGGGGTTTCTGGCCTTTCAGCTCAGCGCTTAATGATGCTCACGCGTCGCACGGAATTTCACGTCCGGCCAGCGCTCTTCCATCAGTGCCAGGTTGACCCGCGTAGGCGCGAGGTAGGTCAGGTGACCACCGCCGTCCAGTGCCAGGTTTTCCACAGCCTTGTTGGAGAATTCCTCAAGCTTCTTCTTGTCGCCGCATTCGATCCAGCGTGCCGAATACACAGTGATCGGCTCGTAGGAGCACTCGACCTTGTATTCCTCTTTCAGGCGGCTGGCGACCACATCGAACTGCAGCACACCAACGGCGCCGAGGATGATGTCGTTGCTGCGTTCCGGGAAGAACACCTGGGTCGCGCCTTCTTCGGCGAGCTGTTGCAGGCCCTGACGCAGTTGCTTGGATTTCAGCGGATCCTTCAGGCGAACGCGGCGGAACAGTTCCGGGGCGAAGTGCGGGATACCGGTGAAGCCCAGGACTTCGCCTTCGGTGAAGGTGTCGCCGATCTGGATGGTGCCGTGGTTGTGCAGACCGATGATGTCGCCAGCGAAGGCTTCTTCCAGTTGCTCACGTTCGGAGGAGAAGAAGGTCAGCGCGTCGCCGATTCGCACGTCCTTACCGGTGCGCACGTGGCGCATCTTCATGCCTTTTTCGTACTTGCCGGAGCAGATACGCATGAAGGCGATGCGGTCGCGGTGTTTCGGGTCCATGTTTGCCTGGATCTTGAAGATGAAGCCCGAGAACTTCTCTTCCACCGGCTCCACGGTGCGCTCGTTGGCCACGCGGGCCAGTGGGCGCGGTGCCCAATCGACGACGGCGTCGAGCACGTGATCGACACCGAAGTTGCCCAGTGCCGTACCGAAGAACACCGGGGTCAGCTGACCGTCGAGGAACTCCTGCTGATTGAACTCGTGGCAGGCGCCCTGCACCAGTTCCAGCTGTTCGATGAAGCGCTCGTACTCGTCGCCCAGGTGCGCACGCGCCTCATCGGAATCGAGCTTCTCGATGATCTTGGTTTCGGTGCGCTCGTGGCCGTGACCGGCGGTGTACACGATGATGTAGTCATCGGCGAGGTGATACACGCCTTTGAAATCACGGTAGCAACCAATCGGCCAGGTGATCGGCGCTGCCTTGATCTTCAGGACGGCTTCGATTTCGTCGAGCAGTTCGATCGGGTCGCGGATGTCACGGTCGAGTTTGTTGATGAAGCTGACAATCGGCGTGTCACGCAGACGGCAGACGTCCATCAGGGCGATGGTCCGTGGCTCTACACCCTTACCGCCATCGAGGACCATCAAGGCCGAGTCGACCGCCGTCAGGGTACGGTAGGTATCTTCGGAGAAGTCTTCGTGGCCCGGGGTGTCGAGCAGGTTGATCATGTGCTCGCGATACGGGAACTGCATGACCGACGTGGTAATGGAAATACCACGCTGCTTTTCCATTTCCATCCAGTCGGAGGTGGCATGGCGGTCGGATTTACGCGATTTCACCGTGCCGGCCACCGCAATCGCCTTGCCCATCAGCAAGAGCTTTTCGGTGATGGTGGTCTTACCGGCATCGGGGTGGGAAATAATGGCGAAAGTGCGGCGTTTCGCGACTTCGGCGGCCTGTTTGGTCATGGGAAATCGCCTGGCAGGTGATTCAAAAAAGGGCGGCGAGTATAGCTTAAAAAGTAACCGACGGACCACCGTCCGTAGGGGGTGAGCACCTGCAGGAACTGCCGAAGGCTGCGATATTTTGGCGATTCAAACCACGCCAAAGATCAAAGGATCGCAGCCTTCGGCAGCTCCTACGGGTGGCAAAATGGTGTCGAACGTGGGAACCTTTTAAAGCACGGAGACGTCCACTCCCCCGTTACGACCACTCGTCGGGGGCCAGAAACACCTGCAAATCGGCCTGACGAGGCTGTGCTCATGGCTCGATTGCTGCGCGCCTAACCCCTGTAGGAGCGAGCCTGCTCGCGATGGACGTCAACAATAACGCTGGGTACCTGAAGGTACGCGTTGTCTGGACGTTTTTCGCGAGCAGGCTCGCTCCTACAGTGGAACGCGCTCGGCATGAGCTGCTTATCGCGATCATTTTTTCGGCAGCCAGGAATGGCGTTGCCACACGAGAAAGTGTTCGCCGACTGAAAAAAGGAGTCCGCCTGTGGCTATCCACTATGGCAAAGGGCTGATAGGAGGCGCGCTGGTAATCGCCCTTCTGGCCCTGCTGATCCACTGGATCGGCATCAATACGATCGAACTTTACCGCGACGATTTATTGTTTTACCTGCAAGCTCATCTGATTCTCGTCCTCGCTTCCATGCTGGCCGCCCTTGTCGTGGGCATTCCTGCCGGTATCCTCCTCAGCCGCCCGTCCATGGTCGGCCGCGCCGAACGCTTCATGCAGTTCTTCAACATCGGCAACACCGTTCCGCCCCTCGCCGTCCTGGCCATCGCCCTCGGCTTCCTCGGCATCGGCAGCGGCCCTGCCATCTTCGCCCTGTTCCTCGCCTCGCTGCTGCCCATCGTGCGCAACACCTACGAAGGCCTGAAAAACGTTCAGGGCTCGCTCAAGGAAGCCGCCGTCGGCATCGGCATGACCCCGCGCCAGGTGCTGTGGAAAGTCGAGTTGCCCAACGCCGTGCCGATCATCATCGGCGGTGTGCGCGTGGCCCTGGCGATCAATGTCGGGACGGCGCCGCTGGCGTTCCTGATCGGCGCCAACAGTCTCGGCAGCCTGATCTTCCCCGGCATCGCCTTGAACAATCAGCCGCAATTGCTGCTCGGCGCCGCTTGCACCGCCCTGCTGGCCTTGTTGCTCGACGGCCTGGTGACACTCGCCAGCCGCCTCTGGCTCGAACGCGGCTTGCGCCCGTCTTAAGCCTCGGCAAAGGAATCGTCATGAAAACTTCTAGCTTTTTACTAGGCTGCGTCCTGCTGTTCGCAGGATTTGCCCAAGCCGCGGAAAAACCCTTGATCCGCATCGGCGCCCGGGTGTTCACCGAACAAACCCTGCTCGCGGAAATCACCGCTCAATACCTGCGCACCAAAGGCTACGACGCCAAGGTCACCGGTGGCTTGGGCAGTAACCTGGCCCGTAGTGCCCAGGAAAGCGGACAACTGGACATGGTCTGGGAGTACACCGGCGTATCGCTGGTTTCCTACAACCACGTCACGGAAAAACTCGACAGCCAGCAGTCACTGGCACGAGTCACCGAGCTGGATGCGAAGAAAGGCCTGACCTGGCTCTCACCGTCGAAATTCAGCAACACCTACGCCTTGGCACTGCCGGAAAAAATCGCAGCCAAGTACCCGCAGATCCAAACCATCAGTGACCTTGACCGGGCCTTGCGCGACGAAGCCAAAGACAATCCACTGGTGGCGCTGGACACCGAGTTCGCCAACCGTTCCGACGGCCTGGCCGGCATGGTCAAGCTCTACGACATGGACCTGACCCGCCGCAATATCCGTCAAATGGACGCGGGACTGGTCTACACCGCCCTGCGCAATGGCCAGGTGTTTGCCGGTCTGGTCTACACAACCGACGGACGCTTGAGCGCCTTCAAGCTCAAGTTGCTGGAAGACGACAAACACTACTTCCCCGACTACACCGCCGCACCGGTGGTGCGCCAAGAGTATCTCGACGCGCACCCGCAACTGGCCGCGCAACTCAAGCCGCTAGCCGACCTGTTCGATGACGAAACCATGCGCCAGCTCAATGCACGGGTCGATGTCGATCACCAAAGTCCTTCATCCGTTGCCGCCGATTTCCTGCGCCAACACCCACTGAACTGAGAAGGAGACGACATGGATTTTCTCAATGCCTTTTCCCATCTCGACTGGGCCCAAGTGCTTCACCTGACCTGGCAACACATCACGCTGGTCGGTGTCGCCGTGACCCTGGCGATTCTGGTTGGCGTGCCGCTGGGTATCCTGATGACACGCTTCCCGAGCCTCGCCGGTCCGTTGCAAGCCAGCGCCACCGTATTGCTGACCGTGCCGTCGATTGCCCTGTTCGGCCTGCTGCTGCCGCTCTACTCCAAGTTCGGCCAGGGTCTGGGGCCGATGCCGGCGATTACTGCGGTGTTCCTGTACTCGCTGCTGCCGATCATGCGTAACACCTACCTGGCGCTGACCAACGTCGAACCGGGCATTCGCGAAGCCGCACGCGGTATCGGCATGACCTTCGGCCAGCGCCTGCGCATGGTCGAGTTGCCCATCGCCGTACCGGTGATCCTCGCCGGCGTGCGCACCGCCGTGGTGATGAACATCGGCGTCATGACCATCGCCGCCACCATCGGCGCCGGTGGCCTCGGTGTGCTCATCCTCGCTTCCATCAGCCGCAGCGACATGTCGATGCTGATCGTCGGCGCTGTGGTGGTCAGTGTGCTGGCCATCTTCGCCGACCTGCTTTTGCAATGGCTGCAACGTTCGCTGACTCCAAAAGGATTACTCAAATGATCGAACTTCAAAACCTCAGCAAGACCTTCCAAAGCAACGGCAAAGACGTCAAAGCCGTGGACTCGGTAAGCCTGACCGTCAATGAAGGCGAAATCTGCGTGTTCCTCGGGCCATCGGGTTGCGGCAAAAGCACCACGCTGAAAATGATCAACCGCCTGATCAAACCGACCTCGGGCAAGATCCTGATCAACGGCGAAGACACCACCGAGCTCGACGAAGTGACCCTGCGTCGCAACATTGGCTACGTCATCCAGCAGATCGGCCTGTTCCCCAACATGACCATCGAAGAGAACATCGTGGTCGTACCGAAACTGCTCGGCTGGGACAAGCAGAAATGCCACGACCGTGCCCGCGAATTGATGAGCATGATCAAGCTTGAACCCAAGCAATACCTGCATCGTTATCCACGGGAATTGTCCGGTGGCCAACAACAGCGGATCGGCGTAATTCGCGCACTCGCGGCGGATGCGCCGTTGCTGCTGATGGACGAACCCTTCGGCGCGGTCGACCCGATCAACCGCGAAATGATCCAGAACGAATTTTTCGAAATGCAGCGGGCGCTGAACAAGACGGTGATCATGGTCAGCCACGACATCGACGAGGCGATCAAGCTCGGCGACAAGATCGCGATCTTCCGCGCCGGCAAGCTGTTGCAGATCGATCACCCGGACACGTTGCTCGCGCACCCGGCGGATGAGTTTGTCAGCAACTTCGTCGGCCAGGACAGCACGCTCAAGCGTCTGCTGCTGGTGAAGGCCGAAGATGCAGCGGACAACGCGCCATCCGCAAGCCCGGAAACGTCGGTGGCCGATGCGCTGGAATTGATGGACGAGCATGACCGCCGCTATGTGGTGGTCACTTGTACCGAGAATAAAGCCCTGGGTTATGTAAGACGTCGCGACCTGCACCGTCAGACCGGCACCTGCGCGCAGTACCTTCGCGAGTTCAACGCCACCGCGGCGTACGACGAGCATTTGCGTATCCTGCTGTCGCGGATGTACGAGTTCAACCGGGCGTGGCTGCCGGTGATGGATGCCGAGCGGGTGTTTCTGGGCGAGGTGACGCAGGAGTCGATTGCGGCTTATTTGAGTTCGGGTCGTTCGCGGGGGATGAAGACCAGCATCGTTTCGCCTGCCGAGGCAGTGGTCGCCTGATCACACCAATCGCCCGGTAAAAACGCAAAACCCTGTGGCAGCTAGCCTGCTAGCGATAGGGAAATACCAGTCAACACTGTGGTGATGATGAAATTGTCATCGCCAGCAGGCTGGCTCCCACAGGTTCGGTGCGAAAGCTGAATACTTTCAAGGCCGGAAAAAAATATCAACAGCTGCGCCTGTAACAGCGCCTCAAAAACACCTACTGCAACAGCCAAAATCCCCCACAACAAACCTTTTCGCAGCCAACGTCGCCGATGTTGACGCTATCGTACTTCCAAGGGACTTGGCGCACAAAAGCGTCGAACGTGCAGGTATTTTTAACACTTCAAAATTTCAAGGGAACATCTGTCCGTCATCTCGGTCGGCTACAAAGAGTGATGCGCACGACGCACGTCAGAAGCGTGCAAAAACGCGACATTTTTTGTTGATCTCAAGCCCCTCACGCCCTAAAGTTCGCGCCGAACGTCCATGCTGGAAACGATCCATCCGGCTCAAGTACTGACGACGAGACAGCAAGGCCAAGGGAAAAGCAGCACTTCCCATGGCCTTTTTGCTTTCGGCGACATGCCTTGGGAAGTAGGCGAACCAAAGTGGGGATACGGAGGACGTTCATTTGCACCCATTGATTAACGACGTTTGCCACTAGGAGTCCCAAGTATGTCGATTCAGGTCGAAGATTATTTCGCGCGCGCCACTTTTGACAAAATGAAGGCGTTCGCCGACAAGCACGAAACCCCGTTCGTGGTGATCGACACCGCGATGATCAGCCAGGCCTACGACGACCTGCGCGCCGGTTTCGAATTCGCCAAGGTCTACTACGCGGTCAAGGCCAACCCGGCCGTTGAAATCATCGACCTGCTCAAAGAGAAAGGCTCGAGCTTCGACATCGCCTCGATCTATGAGCTGGACAAAGTAATGGATCGCGGCGTCAGCGCCGACCGTATCAGCTACGGCAACACCATCAAGAAATCCAAGGACATTCGCTACTTCTACGAGAAGGGCGTGCGCCTGTTTTCCACCGACTCCGAAGCCGACCTGCGCAACATCGCCAAGGCCGCGCCGGGCTCGAAAGTCTACGTGCGCATCCTGACCGAAGGCTCGACCACCGCTGACTGGCCGTTGTCGCGCAAATTCGGTTGCCAGACCGACATGGCCATGGACCTGCTGATCCTCGCCCGCGACCTGGGCCTGGTGCCTTACGGCATCTCGTTCCACGTTGGCTCGCAGCAGCGCGACATCAGCGTCTGGGACGCGGCGATTGCCAAGGTCAAAGTGATCTTCGAACGCCTGAAGGAAGAAGACGGCATCCACCTGAAGCTGATCAACATGGGCGGCGGCTTCCCGGCCAACTACATCACCCGCACCAACAGCCTGGAAACCTACGCCGAAGAAATCATCCGCTTCCTCAAGGAAGACTTCGGTGACGACCTGCCGGAAATCATCCTGGAACCAGGCCGTTCGCTGATCGCCAACGCCGGCATCCTGGTCAGCGAAGTGGTACTGGTTGCACGTAAATCCCGTACGGCCGTCGAGCGTTGGGTGTACACGGATGTGGGCAAGTTCTCCGGCCTGATCGAAACCATGGACGAAGCCATCAAGTTCCCGATCTGGACCGAGAAGAAAGGCGAGATGGAAGAAGTGGTCATCGCCGGCCCGACCTGCGACAGCGCCGACATCATGTACGAAAACTACAAGTACGGCCTGCCGCTGAACCTGGCCATCGGTGATCGCCTGTACTGGCTGTCGACCGGTGCCTACACCACCAGCTACAGCGCTGTTGAATTCAACGGCTTCCCGCCGCTGAAGTCGTTCTACGTGTAAAAACTGCGTAGAAAACAAAAAGCCCATGACCTGTCATGGGCTTTTTTGTGGGTGACCCTGTAGGAGCCGGTTTGCTGGCGATCCAGGCACCGCCGTTAACCAGATGCACCGCGCCGCGTGACCGTTAATCGCCAGCAAGCCGGCACCTACAGAGGTTTGATGCCCTGTTCGAGTTCGGCGGAGCGCTGGGCGTACGCCGGTGCCAACGCTCGAATTTGCGGATCGGTTGCGTTTAACAACGCTTTGCTCGCGACCCGCAGGAAATTCAGATTGCCGCCGGTCAGCGCCCTGCGCAGCCATTGCAATGCCTCGTCGATATTCCCTTGATCCGCCAACACTGCTGCAAAACTGAACTGGCCACGAAAGTCACCACCCTCGGCCGAACGCCGATACCAGTCATGCGCGGCTTTCAAATCCTTCGGGCAGACCCGCCCTTCTTCCAGATACCGTCCCAACAGATTCATCGATTTTGCATGGCCCAACTCGGCAGCGCGGCGATAGAGACTCAGCGCTTGAAGCTGATCCTCAACCACCCCGCGCCCGGTCGCCAGCAGATTGGCGTAGTTGTACATCGCCCAATCCAGCCCGGCGGTGACGGCCAGTCGATAATGCCTGGCCGCTGACGATACATCAGCCGCACAGCCCCAACCATGCTCATGACAACGGCCGAGCATGTTGCGCGCCATCACATGCCCACGACGCGCAGCGATGTCGAACCAGCGCACCGCCAGCGGCTGATCCTGAGCGATGCCCTGCCCGTCCAGCAGAATCTGCCCGAGCAGCGCCTGGGCATCGAGGACGTCTTCGCGAGCCGCGATCAGAATCGCCTGGGCTGCACGCGCCGGGCTTTCGTCGAGCATGGATTTGAGCCGCTCACCGTCGAGCACTTCCTCGCGGCGTAACCGAAAGTCCGCCACTTACACCTCGACCCAGCGACGCAACAGGTTGTGATAAGTGCCGGTGAGGCGGATCAGCGAGGGGTGATCCGGCAGGTCCCGGGTCAGTTGCTGGATCGCGCCGTCCATCTCGAACAACAGTGCACGCTGGCTGTCTTCACGCACCAGGCTTTGGGTCCAGAAGAACGAGGCGTATCGCGTTCCGTGCGTGACGGCATTGACCTTGTGCAGACTGGTGCCGGGGTACAGAACCATGTCACCCGCCGGCAACTTCACCCGCTGGGTGCCGAAAGTGTCCTGGATTTCCAGTTCGCCGCCGTCGTAGTCCTCGGGCTCGCTGAAGAACAACGTGGCCGAGAGGTCGGTGCGCACCCGCTCCATACTGCCCTTGGGCTGACGCACGGCGTTATCGATGTGGAAGTCGAAACTGCCGCCGGCTGTGTAACAGTTCAGCAACGGAGGAAAGACTTTGTGTGGCAGCGCCGCTGACATGAACAGCGGACTTTTCCACAGCCGCTCCAGCATGGCCGCACCGATTTCCTTGGCCAGAGGGTGGTTTTCCGGCAACTGGAGATTGTGCTTGGCCTTGGCCGACTGAAAGCCCGCCGTGATCTTGCCATCCGCCCAATCAGCCTGCTCCAGCGCTTCGCGAATGCGCTGTACTTCGTCTTTTTCGAACAGGCCGGGTATGTGCAGCAACATGACAACGACACCAGATGGCAAAGGGACGGCAATGGTATTGATTCTTATTGCCCGTGTAAAACCCGCCAGACGAATGAAGTAGTAAAAACCGTAAGGGTAAATTGTAAAGAATGTAAATTCAGTACGAATAGTAATGTTTCGCAATTGATACAAATACGTGTTTACCCTATATTCCGCCGCCTCAAATCCTTGGGGAGGGGAAGTCCAAATGTCACGTTCACAACCACAAGTACCGGTCAGTTCACCACGTTTGCTCGCATCGGCCATCGGCATGGCAATTACTGCCGGTTCGGCGGGACACATGGTTTTCGCGGCGGAAAAGGCCGACGAAAAAGCTCCGGATAACGTGATTTCCCTGGGCGCTACCGCCATCACCGGCGAAGCTCAGGACGAGACTTCCTACAACGTTGAGAAAGCCTCCTCGCCCAAGTACACCGCACCGCTGGTGGACACACCGCGCTCGGTCACTGTCATTCCGCAACAAGTGTTGAAAGACACCGGCGCCATGAACATGCAGGACGCCCTGCGCACCATTCCAGGCATCACCTTCGGCGCCGGTGAAGGCGGTAACCCACAGGGCGACCGTCCGTTCATTCGCGGCTTCGACGCCCAGGGCGATACTTATCTGGACGGCGTGCGCGATACCGGTTCGCAGAGCCGCGAGATCTTCGCCGTGGAATCGATCGAAGTCAGCAAAGGCCCGAACTCCGCTATCGGCGGTCGTGGCGCTGCTGGCGGCAGCATCAACCTGGTGAGCAAAAAAGCGCACCTGGGCGATTCGCTTGACGGTGGCTTCACCTGGGGTTCCGACCAGACCCAGCGCTACACCTTCGACGGCAACTACCAGTTCACCGACACCGCCGCTGGCCGTCTGAACCTGATGAGCCACGAAAGCAACGTCGCCGGCCGTGAAAGCGTCGATTACGACCGCTGGGGCATCGCGCCATCCCTGGCCTTCGGCCTGGGCACCGCCACCCGCGTCAACCTCGATTACTACCATCTCGAGAGCAACGACACCCCGGACTCGGGCATTCCGTACTCGATCCCGACTGCAGGTTCGGCAGCGCGCACCAAGTCCAACCCGGACAAGCCGAACGACGGTGGCGACAGCAGCAACTTCTACGGCTTGAACGACCGCGATTTCCGCAAGGGCCGCACCGACACCGCGACCATCGCCGTCGAGCACGACCTGAACGACGCGCTGACCGTCAAGAACACCCTGCGTCACGGCAACAGCATGCAGGACTACATCCTGACCCAGCCGGACGACAGCAAGGGCAACGTCAACAACGGCAGCGTCTGGCGCCGGGCCAACACCCGTGTCAGCAACACCGAAACGACGACCAACCAGACCGACCTGTTTGGTGACGTCTACATCGCCGGGTTCAAGAACAGCTTCGCCACCGGTATCGAGTTGAGCCGCGAGGAAAGCCAGAAGTCTTCGTACACCGTCAACACCGACACCACGCCAAGAACCGCTGCGGCGACCAATACCTGCAATCCGGCGCAGATCGGTGCGCCAAGCGGTTACAACTGCACCTCGCTGTCCAACCCGAACCCGAACGACCCATGGAACGGTTCGATTACACGCAACTACGCCGGCACCGACACCACGGGTAAAACCTACGCGCTGTACGTGTTCGACACCCTGACCTTGTCCGAACAGTGGCTGGTGAACATGGGCCTGCGCTACGACCATTTCGACACCGACTACAAGACCTACAACGCCGCAGGCACCACGACCTCCAAGGGCGATGACGTCAGCGAGTTCGTCACCGGTCAATTCGGTGTGGTCTACAAACCAGCCGAAAACGGCAGCATCTATGCGTCCTACGCGACGTCGGCAACGCCACCGGGCGCAACCCTCGGCGAAGGCCAGGACGGCAACCCGCTGGGCGGCACCCCTGATCGCAACGGCAACTTGCTGGGCAGCGACATGGAGCCGGAAACCACCAAGAACTACGAAATCGGTACCAAGTGGGATCTGCTGAATGATCGTCTGTCGCTGACCGCTGACATCTTCCGCACCGAGAAAGACAACGCTCGTGTGCAAACCAACACCACCACGTACGAAAACGTCGGCAAAACCCGCGTTCAAGGTTTCGAACTGTCGGCCAGCGGCAAGCTCACCGACAAATGGCAGGTCTTCGCCGGTTACGCCTACATGGACAGCGAGCAAGTTGACGGCGGCGACATGCCGGCCAACAAAGCCAACGACGGTAACGAACTGCCGAACACACCGAAAAACAGCGCCAGCCTGTGGACGACTTATCAAGTCACGCCGAAGCTGACCCTCGGTGGCGGTGCGTTCTATGTCGACGACGTATTCGGCAGTGCCGCCAACACCACCATGGTCGAATCCTACGTTCGCTACGACGCGATGGCGGCTTACAAGCTGACCAAAAACGTCGACCTGCAACTGAACGTGCAGAACCTGACCGACGAAACCTACTACGACAAGGCGTTCTCGACTCACTTCGCCAACCAGGCGGCCGGTCGTACCGCGCTGCTGAGCACCAACTTCCACTTCTGATCAATGTAGGAGCGAGCCTGCTCGCGATGGTCGTCAACGATAACGCGCCTAGCCTGACACCCCGCGTCGTTCTCGAGTTTTTCGCGAGCAAGCTCGCTCCTACATAGTTGGTGTTGGACCAGGCCCCGTTCATCCAGATGAGCGGGGCTTTTGTACGTAAAAAAGAATGCTTCTCGACAACCCCACGGCATAATGCGCGCCGTGATGACAATTTCGAACGAACAAGGCGAGTGACGTGTTGAAGAAAACCCTGTTCCAGTTGCACTGGTTTTTCGGCATCAGCGCCGGGTTGGTCCTGGCCCTGATGGGTATCACCGGGGCGAGCGTGTCGTTTCAGGATGAAATCCTGAGCGTACTCAACCCCTCTGTGTTGCAGGTCGAAAAAACGGTGGCTGGCGTACTGCCGCCCGCCGAACTGGTAGAGAGAATCGAAGCCGCCTCCGGCAAGAAAGTCTCGATGCTCACGGTGGAAACCGACAGTGGCAATGCCGCCAAAGTGTTCTTCACCCCGCCACCGGGTGAACGCCGCGGCGAGATGCGCTACTTCAACCCGTACACCGCCGAGTTCCTGGGCGATGCCACCGGCCAGGACTTCTTCGGCCTGATGCTGCGCCTGCACCGCTTCCTCGCCATGGGTGACACCGGGCGGCAGATCACCGGTGCCTGCACGCTGATTCTGGTGTTTTTCTGCCTGTCCGGTCTCTACCTGCGCTGGCCGCGCCAGTGGAAAAGCTGGCGCACCTGGCTGACCCTGGACTGGAAGAAAAAGGGCCGCAGCTTCAACTGGGACCTGCACTCGGTCGCCGGTACGTGGTGCCTGGTGTTTTACCTTCTGGCGGCGCTGACCGGGTTGACCTGGTCTTATGAGTGGTACAACAAGGGCCTGACCCGCTTGCTCTCCGATTCGCCGCAGAACGAACGCGTTCGCGGCGGACGCGGTCCCGGGCCAAGCGGTCCGGCACCGACCGCCGATTACGCAGCAATGTGGAGCAGCATCTACAGCGCCGCCGGTCCGCAACTCAGTTCCTACAACGTGCGCATGCCACCCGTGGCCGGCCAACCTGCGACGGTTTACTACCTGCTGAGCACTTCGCCTCATGACCGTGCGCTCAACCAGATCACCCTCGACCCGGCCACCGGCGTGGTCAAGCGAGTGGAGCGCTACAGCGACAAGAGTTTCAAGGCACAACTGCTGACCAGCATCTACGCGCTGCACGTCGGCAGCTACTTCGGCATTGTCGGGCGCATCCTCCTGATGATCACCTCCCTGACCATGCCGCTGTTCTTCGTCACTGGCTGGCTGTTGTACCTCGATCGCCGCCGCAAGAAACGCCAGATCAAGGACGCTCGCAGCGGTCTCGTGCAAACGGGCAGCGATGGGCCGGCCTGGCTGATCGGTTTCGCCAGCCAGAGCGGTTTTGCCGAACAACTGGCGTGGCAAACCGCCGGGCAATTGCAGGCCGCCGGTTTACCGGTGAAGGTGCAGCCACTGGCCGACATCAGCGAGCAGGATTTGCATGATTCGGACAATGCGCTGTTCGTGGTCAGCACCTTCGGCGACGGCGAAGCACCGGACAGCGCCCGCGGGTTCGAACGCAAAGTGCTGGGCCGCACGCCTAGCCTTGGCCGCCTTAACTATGCCGTCCTCGGACTGGGCGACCGTCAATATCAGCACTTCTGCGGTTTCGCCAAACGCTTGCACAGCTGGCTCGGTGAACACGGCGGCAAGACGCTGTTCGCCCCGGTGGAAGTCGACAGCGGCGATCCTTACGCCCTGCGTCACTGGCAGCAGCAACTGGGCCAACTGACCGGTCAGGCACCGGTGGATACCTGGCAAGCGCCAAGCTACGACAACTGGACCCTGACCCGCCGCGATCTGCTCAACCCGGACAGCAGTGGTTCGCCGGTGTACCTGCTGGGCCTCAAACCGCCCTCCACCAGCAGCTGGCTGGCGGGCGACCTCGTCGAAGTGATGCCGCGCAATTGCCTGTGGGCCATCGAGCACTTCCTTGATGGTCTGGGCATTCACGGTGAAACCAAGGTGCGGATCAACGGCCTGGAGGAAACCCTCGAACAGGCTCTGGCCAGTCGCCAACTGCCGGAAAACCGCACCCATCTGGTCGGCCTGCACGCGCAAGCGCTGGCCGATGCCCTGGTGCCGCTGGCCATGCGCGAATACTCAATCGCCTCGATCCCGGCCGATGGTGTGCTGGAGTTGATCGTGCGTCAGGAAGTGCATGCCGATGGCAACCTCGGCGTCGGCTCGGGCTGGCTGACCGAACACGCTCCGGTAGGCAGCGCGATCAGCCTGCGCGTGCGCCGCAACAGCGGCTTCCATCTGCCGGCCGAACCGGTGCCGATGATTCTGCTGGGCAATGGCACCGGACTCGCCGGGTTGCGCAGCCTGCTCAAGGCGCGGATTGCCGATGGTCAGCAGCGCCAGTGGCTGCTGTTTGGAGAGCGCCATCGCGAACACGATTACCTGTGCCGCGATGAGCTGGAAGAATGGTTGATTGCCGGGGACATCGAACGCCTCGACCTGGCGTTTTCCCGCGACCAGGCCGAAAAAATCTACGTACAGGATCGCCTGCGCGAGTCGGCCGACGAGTTGAAACAATGGCTGGCGGACGGTGCGGTGATCTACATCTGCGGCAGCCTTCAGGGCATGGCGTCAGGCGTGGATCAGGTGCTCAACGACCTACTTGGCGCCGCCGAAGTCGAACGGCTGATAGAACAAGGCCGCTACCGCCGCGACGTCTACTGATTCACCGCATCCCACTGTAGGAGCGAGCCTGCTCGCGAAAGCGGAATGTCAGCAACGATGATGTTGACTGACACGACGCCTTCGCGAGCAGGCTCGCGCCTACAGGGATTCAAGGGTTAATCAAACCGGTTGTAGCTTCTGCTCGAACACCGACACCCCATCCAGATCCCGCAACACCACACTCAACTCCCCTGTTTGCCCGTCAATGTTCACCTCGCCAAAAAACTGAAACCCGGCAAACGGCGAGGCGTTTTGCACTGGCGCCGCCTTCTCGAACACGACCTCCGGGCCGAAGGTTTTATCCAGCGCATCAGGCCCGAAACTGCCGGCATTCAGCGGTCCGGCAACGAACTCCCAGAACGGTTCGAAATCCTGAAAAGCGGCCCTGTCCGGATGGTAATGATGCGCCGCGCAGTAATGCACATCCGCCGTAATGAACACAAAATTGCGCACTTGCTGCGCCCGCAGAAAACCGAGCAGTTCAGCGACCTCCAGCTCTCGTCCCTGGGCCGGTCCGGGATCACCATTGGCCACCGCTTCCCAGCGCGGCACACCGGGGCTGACTTCTCCGTCGCCCACACCCAGGCCAATCGGCATGTCGGCGGCGATGATTTTCCATTGGGCTTTCGACGCTTTGAGCGACGTCTTCAGCCAGTCCAGTTGCTCGCGCCCAAGGAACGGTTTTGCAGCACCGAGATTGTCGTCATTGGCACCGCGATAACTGCGCATGTCGAGCACGAACACATCAAGCAGCGGCCCGTAACCGAGCTGACGATACATCCGCCCGCCACCATCGGCACTCTGCAACCGCATCGGTGCATATTCGAGCCAGGCCTGACGTGCACGGCCCACCAGGCTGTGGATATCTTTACTCAGGTAGCGCGCGTCCAGTTGTTTTCCCGGCGACCAGTTGTTCACCACTTCATGGTCATCCCACTGCCAGATCTGCGGGACCTCGGCGTTGAAACGACGGATGTTTTCGTCCATCAGGTTGTAGCGATAATTGCCACGGTAATCATCCACGGTCTCAGCCACTTTGCTCTTGGCCTCGGTGGTGATGTTGCGCCACACCCGGCCGCTTTCGGTGGTGAGCTGAGCTGGCACGGGACCGTCGGCGTAAATGCTGTCACCGCTGTGGATAAAAAAGTCCGGCAGGCGCCGACGCATGGCTTCATAAATGCGCATGCCGCCAATGTCCGGGTTGATGCCGAAGCCTTGGCCGACGGTATCGCCGCTCCAGACAAAACGGATGTCGCGGCGGGTCTGCGGCACACTGCGCAAGTGACCGAACCAGGGCTCACTGGTCACGCCGGTCTGGGCATCTTCAAACTGCACACGATAGAAAATCGCCTGATCGGCGGGCAGCCCGGTGAGTTCGACCCGGGCGGTGAAATCAGTGCGGGCATCGGCCAGGGGAGAGACGAATCGTCGGGGGTTGGTGAACACGCTGCGGGTGTCCCACTCGACCACCATCCGCGCAGGACGGTCGCTGCGACTCCAGATAATCGCCCGGTCGCCCAAAAGGTCACCGGACTGCACGCCATCCGTGAGTTGCGGCCGATCCTTGACCGACGCAATCACCGCCGGCGCCAGCCCCGGCAACAGCAATCCGGCACCAACCGCTTGCATGACCCGGCGACGCCCGGGATCGAATTCGCTCATGGTGTTCTCCCTGAAATGGAAAAACTAAAGCATGGCTGGATGAAGTAGAGGTGACAGGAACCGAACTCTGTGGCGAGGGAGCTTGCTCCCGTTGGACTGCGCAGCAGTCCCATTCTTTTGATAAAGAGGGGCCGCTTCGCGACCCAACGGGAGCAAGCTCCCTCGCCACAGATCACTCCACCTGAGAGATCAGGCTTTGACAGGCTCCAGCGCCAGCTCCACCGTCTCCGGCCGTTTGACCACGGCATACGCCACCGCCGTCAACAGACTCCCCGCGACAATCGCCAGCAAATACAACAAGGCATGATTGATCGCATTCGGAATCGCCAGCACAAACAAACCGCCGTGGGGCGCCATCAGTTTGCAGCCGAAATACATCGACAACGCACCGGTCAGCGCACCGCCGGCAATGCTCGCGGGAATCACTCGCAGCGGGTCTTTCGCCGCGAACGGAATAGCCCCTTCGGAGATGAAACACAGCCCCAACACAAACGCCGCTTTACCGGCCTCGCGCTCGGTCTGGGCGAACTTGTGCCGGGCGATGAAGGTGGCGATGCCCAGGCCAATCGGCGGCACCATGCCAGCGGCCATGGTCGCCGCCATCGGTGCATAACTCTGCGACGCCAGCAGCCCGACCGAAAACGCATACGCGGCTTTGTTGATCGGTCCGCCGAGGTCGACGCACATCATGCCGCCCAGCAACACACCGAGCAGGATCGCGTTGGTGGTGCCCATGCTGTCGAGAAAATGCGTCAGCCCGGCGAGCATTCCGGCCACCGGTTTGCCGACCACGTAAATCATCACCAGACCGGTGAACAGGCTCGCCAGCAACGGGATGATCAGGATCGGTTTCAGCGCCTCAAGGCTTTGCGGCAACCGTGCATAACGGTTGATCGCCTTGGCTGCATAACCGGCGAGAAAACCGGCAATGATCCCGCCGATAAAACCGGCGCCCAGGGTACTCGCTAGCAAGCCGCCGATCATCCCCGGCGCCAGGCCCGGACGGTCGGCAATGGAATAGGCGATGTAACCCGCCAGCAACGGCACCATCAATTTGAACGCGGTGTCGCCGCCAATCTGCATCAGCGCCGCCGCCAGCGTGCCCTCCTCTTTGAACGCCGTGATGCCGAACACGAACGACAGCGCAATCATAAGACCGCCCGCCACCACCATCGGCAGCATGAACGACACACCGGTCAACAGGTGTTTGTAGACGCCGGTTTTCTCAGACTTGGCCGGCGCGCTGGTCCCAGTGGACGCGCTTTCCTGCTTGCCTTCGGCCAAGGCTTTTTTCAGGGTCGCTTCGGCTTGCTTAAGTGCAATCCCGGTGCCGCAACGGTAAATCTTTTTGCCGGCGAATCGCTCGGTGGCGACTTCGATGTCCGCCGCCAGCAACACCACATCCGCCTCGGCAATCGCCGCGGCGCTCAGCGGATTGCGCGCACCGACCGAGCCCTGGGTTTCCACTTGCAGGTCATAACCCAAGCGTTTGGCCGCTTGCTGCAAGGCTTCGGCGGCCATGAAGGTGTGCGCCACGCCGGTTGGGCAGGCGGTGACCGCGACCAGTCGCGGGATGCTGTGGGCAACGGCAACGGATTCGACAATTGCTTCGGGCGCCGCGTACACCTGCGCTTCCTGGGCTCCGCGTCGCAGCAGCGCATCAACATCTTGCAGGGCCTGGGCCGGCGCGCTCTGGAACACCCGCTTGCCAACAAATCGGGACATGTCCACTGGCGCGCTGGTCACCAGCAATACCCACTCGGCATCGTCGATAGTCGCGGCCGACAATTGGCGTTCAGGGTGTGCGGCATCGCTGACTTCGACGCTGGTGCTCCAGCCCTGACGCTGGGCCGCGGCATCCAGCAACCGGGCGCACAGCACACTGGTGACCATGCCGTTCGGGCAGGCCGTAACAATGGCTAATTTCATGACAAACCCTCTTATTGTTCTGTCAGGGGACGCACGCGCACACCCTGTTCGAGCCGCGCCAGCTGCGCCGCATCGTCAATGCCGAAACCGATCTGGGTCACCGCCATCGCGGCAATCGCCGTGGCCGTGCGCAAGGTTTGCTCGGGCGTGTCGGCACTGAGCAAACCGTGAAGCATCCCCGCGAGCAACGAATCGCCTGCGCCCACCGTGCTGGCGACGCGGACCTTGGGCGGCGTGGCATGCAGCGCCGAGCCAACACTGAACCAGTTCACACCTTCGGCACCGTGGGAAATCACCACATGCTCGATGCCCTGGGCGTGCAAACGCTCCGCCGCTTCAGCCTGGGCAACGACCGACACCACGTCGCAGCCCAACACTTCTGCCAGTTCTTCAGTGTTGGGCTTGATCAGCCACGGCGCCGCGTTGAGCCCGGCACGCAGCGCATCGCCGCTGGTGTCGAGGGCAACGTTCAAACCCAGGCTTTTCAATCGCACAATCAGCGCCTGCAACCATTCAGGGCTGACACCCTGCGGCAGGCTACCGGCGACAACGACCGCGTCATGCCCCGGTGCGATCTGCTCCAGTCTTTCGATCAACGCCTGCTGCGCCGCTGCATCGACGTGTGGGCCGGGGCCGTTGATGTCAGTGATGCGTCCATCGCTTTCCGCCAGTTTGATGTTGCTGCGAATCTCGCCGGGAACACGGATGAAAGCATCGACAAAGCCGCGTTTGGCGAACAGGGTTTCGAACGCTTGCAGGTTGTCTTCGCCGAGAAAACCGCTGACGGTCAGTTGATGCCCGAGGTCGGCCAACACCTGTGCCACGTTCACGCCTTTACCGGCCGCGTGGGTGTGCATGACGTCGCTGCGGTTGACCTGACCAGCGTCCAGGCGTGGCAGCTGGACGGTGAGGTCCAGCGCCGGGTTGAGGGTCAGGGTGAGAATCCGGGCCATTACAGGGCCTCCACTAATGCGCGCACTTCATCGGCGCTGCCCACGGCCAGGGCCTGTTGGGCGAGGGTTTGAGTCTGAGTGAAGCTGAGTTCGCGAATCCGCGCCTTGACCTCGGCGATGCTGCGACCGCCGACACTGAGTTCATCCACACCCAGCCCGACCAGCACCGGCACCGCCAGCGGATCAGCCGCCAACTCACCGCACACACCCACCCATTTGCCATTGGCATGGGCTGCTCGCACGGTGATGTCGATCAGTTGCAGCACGGCTGGATGCAAGCCATCCGCCTGGCCTGACAGGGTCGGATGGCCGCGATCGATGGCCAGGGTGTATTGCGTCAGGTCGTTGGTGCCGACGCTGAAGAAGTCGACCTCTTTGGCCAAAACAGGCGCCAGCAATGCGGCGGACGGAACTTCGATCATGATCCCCAGTTGCAGGTCGGCGACCGGGATTTCCAGGCGCAGGCGCTCCGTCATGTCTCGGGCCTGCCGCCACTCGTCAACGCTGCCGACCATCGGGAACATGATCCGCAATGGACGGTTGTCGGCCGACCGCAGCAAGGCGCGCAACTGCGCTTCCATGATCTTCGGGCGCTGCAAGGTCAGGCGAATGCCGCGCACGCCGAGGAACGGGTTTTCTTCCTTGGCGATCGGCCAGTACGGCAGCGGTTTGTCACCGCCGACGTCGAGGGTGCGCACCACCAGCGGGCGCCCGGCCAAACCATCGAGAACACGGCGGTACTCGGCTTCCTGGGTCGCTTCGTCCGGCGCTTGCGGATGCGCCATGAAAATCAGTTCGGTGCGCAGCAGGCCGATACCTTCGGCGCCCTGCTCCACCGCGCGGGTGACACCGGCGCTTTCACCGAGATTGGCGAACACTTCGACAGCGTGGCCATCGCTGGTCAGCGCCGGTAGATGACGTTGTTCGGCGGCGGCCGTCAGGCGTTGTTCACGTGAGTCACGTTCGGCGGTGGCGCGTTGCAAGGTCGCGGCATCGGCATCCACATGCAGGCGACCGCGCTGTCCATCGAGCAACAACGGCGTGCCCGGCGCCAGTAGCAACACCGCCGGCCCGGCGCCCACCAGCGCCGGAATCCCCAGCGCCCGGGCAACAATCGCGCTGTGCGCTGTCGCACCGCCGCGGGCCGTGAGAATCCCGGCCACACGCGCCGGATCCAGACGTGCCACATCGGACGGGCCGACTTCATCCATCACCAGAATGTACGGCTGATCGGGTTCGCTCGGAGTTTCGATGCCGCACAGTTGCGCCAGCACGCGGCGACCGATGTCGCGCAAATCAGCGGCGCGCTCGGCGAGCAACGCATCGTGCAGCGCTTCCTGTTGCCTGGCGGCCGCTTCAATCACGGCCATCCACGCAGCTTCGGCGCTTTCGCCCTGCTTGAGACGGGTGTCGACTTCGTCGGTCAGTTCCGGATCGTCGAGCATTTCCTGGTGGGTGATGAAGATCTCGCGGATCGCCTTGGCCTGGCTGCGCTCGATCAAGCCCTGAATGTCCTGGCGTACTTGCGCCAATGCGTGCTTGAGTCGCTCGCGCTCGATGGCGGCGGACTCACCGCGCAGCGGGTAATCGATGGTTTGCAGCACTTGGATGTGAGCCGGGCCGATGGCGATGCCCGGCGCGGCGGCGATGGCCTGGACCTGGCTGCCGGAGGCCGGTGCGAGCAGTACCTCGGCGATATCGGCCGGCACTTCGGAGGGCGCAATCACTGCCGGCAATGGCTCGACCTCTTCACCCAGGCCTTCTTCGATGGCGGCCAGCAATGCGGGCAATGCATCGGCAGCGATGCTCGGCTCGGCGATGATTTCCAGCACCTGACCGCGGCGGGCGCCGAGGCTGAGCAACTTGCTCAAACTCTTCACCGACACGGCGCTGTCCTGACCATCGACAATGCGCACGCGGATTTCACCGTCAAAACTTTTCGCCAGTTGCGCGAGGATCTTCGCCGGGCGTGCATGCAGACCGTGGGCGTTGGCCAGCGCGATGCGTGCGCTCGGCCAATCGGCCGGCAATTCACCGCCGAGCACTTCCAACACCTTGCGACTGCTGGTGGCGCGGCCCAGTTCGTGGCCACGGCCTTCAATCAGCAACGCGCACAAACGCTCGAGCAACGCCTGATGGGCTTCACCCAGGCTGGCCAGGCAGAACAAACCATTGAGCGGCTGGCCGAGATAGCGCAGCGGTTTGTCCGGCGTCACGAAAGCCAGGCCCGGACGCTTCACCGTTTGCTCGCTGTGCAACCACCACAGCCCCTCGCCCAGCGGCAGCGCTTCGACCTGCTGCAACACGGCGGCAAAACCGTTGCTCACGCAGTCGGCGTGGCGCAACAGACGTGCGCCACGCCAGACCAACTCTTCGAAGTCTTCAGCGGCCACACCGAGGCCGATCATCTGCGCATCCAGCGCCAGTTCCTGCGGCGCGCCCTGGAGCAATTTCAGCAACGCTTCAGCAGAGCTGGCGCGGCGCAGGGCCTGGCCCAGATCCGTCTCACCGAGCGCGCGGGTCAGCAGTTGCAAGAGACGCAGGTGCTCGTCGGACTTGGCGGCAATTCCAATCGCCAGATAGACGATATGACCATCGCCCCAATCCACCCCTTCAGGGAACTGCATCAGCCGCACGCCTGTGGTGAACACCTGATCGCGGGTTTGTGGCGTGCCGTGGGGGATGGCAATGCCTTGACCGAGAAAGGTCGAGCCCTGGGCCTCCCGCGCCTGCAATCCGGCGAGATAACCTTCGGCAACCAGGCCGTCGGCGACCAGATGCCCGGCCAGCAACTGCAACGCTGCGGACTTATCCACAGCCGATTGGCCCATGGATATCTGCTCTACAGTGAGCTCGAGCATGCGTTCTCCTTTTTGGCGCCTTGGGGCACCAGGTATTGTTTTGAATGGATCAGCTTAGGCGCTTGGTCGTTACATTTGGCGGTTTTACGGCAGCACCGGCCAAAGGCGCTTAAAGCGTAGAAAATACGCTTGCTGAAACGTTTAATCTAGAATAAATGGCACGTTACTCGATAATGACCCATCCTTGAAGCTCAACTTGTCGGATGCATTGCAACCGGGTCGCCTGGCTGAATCGGTTAGGATTGACGAAAATCTCGAGGCTAGCTCGAAAAAACAAGGAAACAGCGGGTTGAAACTCAGTGATATTGCCCAGTTGGCCGGTGTGTCCGTTACCACCGCCAGCTACGTCATCAATGGCAAGGCCGAACAGCAGCGCATCAGCCGTGCCACCGTTGATCGCGTGCGCGCCGTCGTCGAACAACACGGCTTCACGCCCAATCCTCAAGCGGCCGGTTTGCGCAGCCGACACACCCGAACATTGGGCTTCATTCTGCCGGATCTGGAAAACCCCAGTTACGCGCGCATCGCCAAATTGCTGGAACAAGGTGCACGGGCTCGGGGCTATCAGTTGCTGATCGCCAGTTCCGATGATGCACCAGACAGCGAACGGCAATTACTGCAACTGTTCCGTGCCCGGCGCTGCGATGCCTTGATTGTCGCCAGTTGCCTGCCGGCCGGTGACGACAGCTATCGTCAGTTGCAAGCCAAGGGCATTCCGATCATCGCCATCGACCGGGTCATGGATCCTGAGCACTTTTGCTCGGTGATCAGCGACGACCGCGAGGCCAGCCTGCAATTGACCCGCAGCCTGCTCGATCCTTTGCCCAAACAGATCGTGCTGATCGGTGCCCGCCCTGAGCTGAGCATCAGTCAGGAACGCGCCGCCGGGTTCAAAGAGGCTCTGGCCGGTTTCAACGGTGAGGTGCTGATCGAAGAAGGCGAGTCCTTCAGCCGCGAGTGCGGCAAGCAACTGATGGAAGATCTGCTGCAGCGCCTGGGGCACTTGCCCGATGCGTTGGTGACGACTTCCTACGTGCTGCTCCAGGGTGTGTTCGACGCCTTGCACGACTTCCCGCTGAAAAACCGTCCGCTACGCCTCGGCACGTTCGGTGACACGCAACTGCTGGACTTCCTGCCGCTGCCGGTCAACGCCATGTCCCAACAACATCAGCTGATTGCCGACAAGGCCCTCGCGCTGGCACTGGCCGCCATCGAACAGTCCGATTACCAGCCTGGCGTGCAAGCCATCGGGCGGACGTTCAAGCAGCGGATTCGTCAGGACTGAGCCGTGGAACTGATCGACACCCACACCCATCTGGATTTTCCGGATTTTGACGCTGACCGCCAGGCGCTGATGGCCGAAAGCCGCGCACTCGGGGTGCGGCGAATGGTGGTGCTGGGGGTTTATCAAGGCAATTGGCAACGGGTCTGGGAGCGGGTGCAAAGCGATCCCGACCTGTATGCGGCGTTCGGTTTGCATCCGGTGTATCTGAACGATCATCGCCCTGAAGACTTGAGCGAACTCGGCGATTGGCTGACCCGTCTGGCCGGCCATCGGCAACTGTGCGCTGTGGGCGAAATCGGTCTGGACTATTTCATCGAAACCCTCGACCGCGAACGCCAGCAGGCATTGTTCGACGCACAGCTACAACTGGCGGCGGACTTCAATCTTCCAGCACTGATCCATGTACGGCGCAGTCATGCCGCGGTGATTGCCACGCTCAAACGCTTCAAGCTCAAACGCGCCGGCATCATCCACGCCTTTGCCGGCAGCAAGGAAGAAGCCCGGGAATACATCAAGCTGGGTTTCAAGCTGGGGCTCGGCGGTGCCGCGACCTGGCCTCAAGCACTGCGCATGCACCGCGTGCTCGCCGAGCTGCCGCTGGATGCTGTGGTATTGGAAACCGATGCCCCGGACATGGCGCCCGCCATGTTCCCCGGCCAACGCAACAGCCCGGCGCATTTGCCGGCGATCTGCGCGGCACTGGCCGACATCATGGCGATCACCCCCGAGCAATTGGCCGTAGCCAGTACGGCCAATGCTTGCGAGTTGTTTAACTGGTCATAACTGCCAGCACCAGCCAACTGTGGGAGCAACTGTCTTAACCATGTCCTTCGTCGCCTGACACGCCACCATCGCTGGCAAGCCAGCTCCCACAGGGTCCCGGGACACTTTTCAAACCCTAAACGCGCTGATCAACTGCTTCAACTCCACCACCTGCGCCGATAACGCTCGGCTGGCATCTTCGGTCTGGTGCGCGCCTTCAGCAGTACGCTCGCCGGCGCGGTTGATCTCGACGATGTTCTGGTCGATGTCGTGAGCCACAGCGGTTTGCTGTTCCACCGCCGCTGCGATTTGCTGGTTCTGGTCGACGATCATGCCGACTGCACCGAGGATATTTTCAAGCGCCTGCTGGACCTTCTCTGACTGGCTCACCGTGCCATTGGCCATCTGATGGCTGGTGCCCATGGCCTTGACTGCTGCGCCGACGCCACCGTGGAGCTTGGTGATCATCTGCTCGATTTCTTCGGTCGATTGCTGGGTGCGTTTGGCCAGGGTCCGGACTTCGTCCGCCACCACCGCAAAACCACGGCCCTGCTCACCGGCCCGTGCGGCTTCAATCGCCGCGTTGAGCGCCAACAGGTTGGTCTGCTCGGCGATGCTCTTGATCACTTCCAGCACGCGGCTGATGGACTGACTGTCACTGGCCAGTTGATTGATCACCACCACCGATTGATCGATTTCACTGGCGAGCGCCGCAATACTGCCTTGCTGGGACTCGACCAGGCCGCGCCCGCTGATGGTCTCGTCATTGACGCTGTGGGCGCTGCTCACCGCCGCGGCGGCACTGCGCGCAACCTCTTGGGAGGTCGCCGACATCTGGTTCATCGCCGTCGCTACTTGCTCGATCTGCGTGCGCTGGCCGGCGACGGCCTGGTTGCTCTGCGCGGATACGTTTTCCACCTGCCCGGCCTGACGCTCGACTTCGCTGACGGTGTGTCCGACCCGCTCGATCAGGTCATGGATTTTTTTCACCGTGCCGTTGAACACCTCGCCCAACTCGCCCAGTTCATCGCGACTGTTGGCACTGAAGGTCACGGTCATGTCGCCCGCCGCCACTTTGTCCATCACCGCCCCCAAGCGTTTGAGCGTGGTGCGGGTCGAGGCATAGAACGCGCCGTAGAGATAAAAAATCAACACGAACACCACCGACAGCGCCACGGCCTGCAGGATCATGTGCGTGCGGTTCTGCTCCAGCCGTTGCTGCAATTGAGGGCCGAGAAACTTCAGGGTCGCTTCGTTGAGCTGGTAGGTCTGATCGATCAAGACCGTCACTTGATCGTAAAAGCCCTGCCATGGCGTATCGAGGGTGTCGGCCATGACCACCTGTTCTTCGAACAGCTCACTGGCCTTCTTCAAGGATGCCCGGCTGCTATCGGCCTGGGCGGCCAGGGTCGCGCGCGCCGCCGGGCTGGAGCTCAAAGCGTCCTGCAACTTCAGGCCATACTCGGCCTGGAGCTTTTCAATCTGCGCCAGTAACTCATCGAAACGGGTACTCGAAGCCGAGTTGATAAACCCCTGCCCCAGCGAATAAGAACCCATCGCCCGACCTTCTCCCAGAATCTGAGTGACGCGCGGGGTGACGAGGGTAACGAGTTCGCTGAGTTGACGAATGTCGCTCTGGTTATCGCGGCTCAGACCGGCCTGACCGGTGATGACCTGGCTGAAAACCTGGGCATTGCTCACCAGTTTGCCGATCAGCGCACTTTTGCTTTGCAGGGAGCTTTCCGCTTGCTGGGTCTTGAATGCGGCGATCATTTCATCGCGTTTGCCATCAAACACCGCGACCTGCTCGGGGTCGGTGGTCATCGCCGTCAGCCCTTGCAGGCGCGTCAGAATATTTTGTTCAAGGGCACTGATTTTCGACTCGACGTTACTGGCCTTGCCGGACTGACCCAGCGTGACGTTGATCTGCACCAGATTGTTCAGGGTTTCCAGATCGCGACGCAATGTCAGGCTGCTGCCCAACAGGTCCAGGCTTTGCAGTTCGACCTGCGTACCCTGGAATTCGCGATAGGAGTCACGCACCAGATAAAAGTTGGTCACCAGCATCGGCACCAGGAACAGTACGCTGATCAGACTGAACTTCATGCCGAAACTCAGCCGATTCATCAGCGCGACAGCGGGATAGAGCAAGCTCTTCACTGGGTGTCTCCCTTCGATTTCTTATTTTTTTTATAAGCAGGCGCAGAACGACAGCAGATAGCCACTATGCGGCGCTATCTCTGTATAACTTAAATCGGCGGAAGGTTTTGTAACTTAAGGTAAACGGCAAAAGATCGCAGACACCGGCAGCGCCAGATGAATGCGATCTTTTATTTCCAGGCGCAAATCAGGGCCGAAAAACAGTCCATAGCGCAAATCCGGCATACCACAGCACGGCGGCACGCAGCAGCAGTTCCCAGAGCCGGTCCAGGTTGTTGATGCCCTCAGGCCCCACCACCGGGGCCGGGATTTCACCCGCTACCAGCCCAACCTTTTCGATCAGCTGCGCGGCGCTGATGTTCCAGTTCAGCAACTCATGCAACATCACCCGGCTGACCGCCACGAAATTGCCGACCAGGGCAACGCTCGCCGCCAGCAGGCGTACCGGCACCCAATCGAACGCATGACGCAGCTGGGCCGCACGCTCGACGACGGCCGGGTTCCGGGAATGCTCTTGCGCCAGTGCCAGCAATCGATAACTCAGCGCCGCCACCGGGCCGAGCAGGAAATACCAGAAAATCACCGCAAAGAAGCTCTGGTACGCCTCCCAGAGCAAATGCCCCTCGACCTTTTCCAGCAGTTGCTCGGCACTGTCTGCGCAAATGCCGAGATCTCGATTGGCCACATGAGCCGCGCCTTGCAGATCCTCTCGACGCCAGGCATCGCGAAACGGTCCAAGATCCGCCAGCAAATCACCCCGCCCCAGGCTGTAGATAACCACCAGCAGGTGAATCGGCAACGCCAGCAATCCATAGGCCACCGGTTCCAGTACCACCAGCAACAAGCCCAGCAACGCGACCGGCAGCAGCACCAAGACCGTCAATACCAGCCACGGGCGGTTCTCCAGTCGCGGGTTGGTTTCAAGCTTGTTCAGCTCGCGTACCCAGCCACCATCGTGCTGAATCCTGTGGCGCAGGGCCGAGAACTTCTCGATCCAGACCGCCAACAGCAACACCAGAAAACTCATTGTCCTTCCTCTTGTGCCAGGGCGGTACGATAGCGTGCCCAGTCGAACGCCGGCCCCGGATCGGTTTTGCGCCCGGGTGCAATGTCGCTATGCCCGCAGATGCGCTGTGTCGTAATGGCCGTGTAGGTCTTTTGCAGTTGTCGGGTCAGGGCGGTCAATGCGCGGTATTGCGCATCGGTGAATGGCAGATCATCCGTGCCTTCAAGCTCGATGCCCACCGAAAAATCGTTACAGGTTTCCCGCCCTTCGAAACACGAGATACCCGCGTGCCATGCCCGCTCAAGGCAAGAGACAAACTGGGTGACGGCCCCATCACGCTCGATCAAAAAGTGCGCAGACACACGCAGGTCAGCAATCCCCTCAAAGTAGGGATGTTCCGTGACATCCAGACGATTCTGGAAAAACTCCTGCACCTTGCCGGTGGCGAACTGCGCTGGCGGCAGGCTGATGTTATGGATCACCAACAGGGAAACTTCGCCCTCAGGGCGCGCATTGAAGTTGGGCGAGGGGCATAACTTCGCGCCCTGACACCAACCGCTCGCGGGGTCCAACTGCATACCGGTTCCTTCTACGACGACAGTGTTGGCAACAGTATGCCGCGATAGACCCTCCGGGCGCGATCACTTGCCGCGATTGAGGTGTTTGAGAGGCCTGTCACCACAAGCGATTGGTCACGCATTCGACCAAATGCAGAACTTGAGCCCATCGGGTGTCTTGGGTCGAGGCCCGCCATGCCCCTATAATCGAGCCACTTTGTTTGTGGAGTCCGTTATGCCGAATCTACGTCTCGCCGATCTGACCGCCGAAATCGAAGCCAACGTACGCCGTGCGTTGCGTGAAGACATCGGCAGCGGCGACATCACCGCGCAGTTGATCCCGGCCGAACGCCTGGCTAAAGCCACCATCATTACCCGGGACGCGGCCGTCATCAGCGGTACTGCCTGGGTAGATACCGTGTTTCGGCAACTGGACCCTCGGGTGGCGGTGCACTGGCAAGTCGCTGATGGCGAACGGGTGGTACCCAATCAGGTGCTGTTCCACCTCGAAGGTCCGGCGCGCTCACTGCTGACGGGCGAACGCAGTGCCCTGAACTTCCTGCAAATGCTCTCGGGCGTGGCCACTCGCGCGCAATACCTGGCGGATTTCGTCGCCGAAACCCAGGTCAAGCTGCTCGATACCCGCAAGACCCTGCCGGGGCTGCGCCTGGCGCAAAAGTACGCCGTGACCTGCGGCGGGTGCCACAACCACCGCATCGGCCTGTATGACGCCTTCCTGATCAAGGAAAACCATATTGCTGCCAGCGGTGGCATCCCTGAAGCCATCGCTGCCGCACACAAGATCGCACCGGGCAAACCGGTAGAGATTGAAGTTGAAAGCCTGGACGAACTGAAGGAAGCGCTGGCGGCCGGTGCCGACATCATCATGCTCGACGAACTGAGCCTGGATGACATGCGCGAAGCCGTACGCTTGAACGCAGGCAAGGCAAAACTGGAGGCCAGCGGCGGAATCAACGAAAGCACGTTGCTGCCGATTGCGCAGACCGGGGTGGACTACATCTCGATTGGTGCGATGACCAAGGACGTGAAGGCGGTAGACCTGTCGATGCGCCTGAGTATCTGAATGCTTCTTGCGAAATGAAAAACGCCAGCCCTTTCGAGGCTGGCGTTTTTGTCAGACCACCAGATTGTTCATCTCGCAGTACTCTTCCCACGCGACACCCAGGACTTCGGCCGCTTCCTTGTGCAGAGCAAGGCGTTTGGCTTCGAACTCTTCAGGGGTTGAGGTGTACTTGAGTGTCAGCTCCCACGGCTGCAAGCCCTGAGCCTCCGCTTCGTCCTCGAACGCCCACTGGATCTGGTCTTTCTGATCGTCGGCAGGCAAGTCCTTGATCTCTTCCATCAACTCGGGCGCGTCCAGCACATACTTTTTCAGCGCTTCTTCGTGACGGGCTTCTTGGGTCAATTCTTTAACGGTCATGGCGTTCTCGCTGATCTGGGGAATGGAAGATGGATCTGGATCATCAAGGATCTCTCTGACGCAAAAAACCGTATGAAGCGCGGTTGTCTGGCCTTCAGAACCATTCGGGATCATCTGAAAACAAGTGTTGCTGGTGCCGAGACAGGAACCAAACCAACCCACTCAACACCCTATATTTGCTGACAACAGAATCGTTCAATTACAAAATGGGTACTCACTTGGGAACTCAGTTGCAAAAAAACAGACGCCTCCCAGCCATCACGACAATAGTTCCGATCAGCGCGGATAACAATCATGACCGACACAAATACAGAGCATCGCCCGAACGCGACAAGCGACGCCAGCCAAAAACCACTCAGCGGCTTTGATGGGTTGGTGCACAGGCTTGGGGCCGACAAAGCGCTTGGATTGGTTGAGAGGCTGGGTGGGACCACATCAGGGTGCCCGTGGGATTACAGCAGCGCCCGCTGGAACAATTCGCAAAGACCGTTGGAAACATGCATCTGGCAAAGCTGCTGGTGCAGCATTACGGCGGCACGTCGCTGTATCTCTCGTCGCGCACCGCTGCCAGAAAGCTGTTACGCAATAGGTCCATATGTCTGGCCGTCGAAAACGGCGTTGCCCAGGGGCGTTCAATTGGTTCAATCGTGACGGGAATAGCGCTCGAGTACGCCCTGTCTGAGCGTCAAGTTTGGGTAATCCTGGGGACGGCGCCAAGCGACTAACAACCCGAAGCCATCCCGCCTCCCCCCACTTTAAAAACCGTAAATACACTACAGAAGCCGGTGCATTTCATCCCGGCCAGCGCATTTAGTGTGCTTGATGCCCGCTCATGATCGGCGTTGCTATGCTCGTACTCCGATGAATAGGTCCAGACTCGTCGGCAATTGCTCATTGATTGCTACGGCAATCTGCTGCACTTGCGTTCTGGTTAGCGGAAGCTCGCCATCAGCCTCTGCCGCTAAATCCTGCCAGCCCAGCACCGCCATAACTGCTTGCTCAAACTCAGGACTTATATCGAGTTCAAATTTGATTGAATCATCTTCGTCGTGTTCCGCCAGAAAACCCGTAATCTCTAAAAACATTTTTGCTCTCCGATATCACTTTGATGTAGTGCGCCCCGGTTCAGCATCTTTGGTTTGCACCCCCGTGTCAGGGTCGAATTCTCCCAAATGCTTACCTTGCTTGTCGTATAGCTCAACCCTGCCGTTTTCATAATCCCATTCATAAATTTTGCCCTTACGATCTTTCCAACGACTTCGTTTTTTGCCTCCACCTTGGACGCTCGACATCTGTTTTGCGCGTGTTGCGTCTGGAAACGCAGTCAGTCCCTTGGGCGCGGGGTGATAGCTGTGATCGCCGCCAATAGGTCGAGCGAATACCACATACAGCGACTTCAGGCCGGTCTCAACAGGGAACACCAGAATGCAGTCATCAGTGGTGATGTTCTCGCCTGGCAAGCCTTCAACCTGACTGTCAACACCATCAGCAATCGGGTGTACTAGGATGGTGCCCAGGTGCGCGCCGCTGTTGTCGGGATAGGTCAACGGCGGCATCAAACCCAATGGCCCGCGCTGAGGCGTCCAGAGAATGGTGAGGCCATTGAGCGTGGCTTCCATTGCGGTTTTGGTGGCGTTCCATTTGACCTGCACGGTACGCACGGAATCATCACCTGATGCGCCAGTGTGGATGCCATACACCTGTAGCACGCCCTCGGCATCACGACGGAACTGGAAACGTACACGGGTGGTGGCTTGAGTCATGGTGCGCAGCTGCTCATCAGTGTGCAGCGTGCCGTCTCCCATTTTGCTGGGGAGCATGCCCAAAATAAAAACACTGGCCGGACCGGCTGCCCCGCGCAACACCCAATTCATGCGGTTTTGCATGATGCCACCACCGGCCATTCGACCTAGCCCGGCGTCGGCGCCGATGGCCATTGCAATCGCCGTAGAAGCATCAGGCAGCAGCATCGAAGCTGCCACCATGACCGTCCCAAAATTGGAGGCAGGCTCCGGGGTCGCGCCTGCCTCGGTGCGACACCAGTTTTCAGAGGTGCAGGACTTCGCAAAAACTTGGTCGGTGCGTGCTTTCGGACGCGCCAATCTTCCTTGGCTGACCGTCAGGTTTGGGTAATCCTTGGGGTGGCGCCAAGCGATTAACACCAGGCGCCATCCCGCCTCATCCCGTTTTATCCCGGCTCATCCCACTTTGACAGCCGCCAGTACCATACGAACGCCGGAGCACAGCAGTGCACTTCATCCCGGTTCAATGCACATCAGTGCAGTTGTTTGAGGTACTGATCCAGGTCTCAACAGGCGCCCGCAATGCGACTTAAGCCTCTACAGCGATGAATAGATCTAGATCGCTTGGTAGCAGCTCATCAACCGCAACCGCAATTCTTTGAGATTGCTCGTCCGTTAGCAGCCACTCGCCATCAGGGCTTTCTGCAAGGCTTTTCCACCCCATTACCTCCAGTACAGCTTGTTCAGAGCCTAGCCCTACGTCTAACTCATACTTCAGCGCGGTGTCGTCGCTGTCGCCCTTCAAAAAACCAGTGATGCATAGATGCATGATTTTCCCCTTTAATTACTTCGGTGTTTTTCGGCCAGGCTCGGCGTCTTTTGTTCGCTCTCCCGTTTCAGGGTTGAACTCTCCGAGATGCTTGCCTTGCTTGTCGTATAGCTCAACCCTTCCATTCTCGGAGTCCCATTCATAGATCCGGCCCTTGCGATCTCTCCAGCGTCTGCGCAGGCCGCCGCCGCCCTTTACCGAGTTTTTTGACTTGTCCCTCACTGCATCTGGGAAAGCCGTCAGCCCTTTGGGGGCTGGGTGATAGCTGTGGTCGCCGCCAATAGGTCGTGCGAACACCACATACAGCGACTTCAGGCCTGTATCAACAGGGAACACTAGAATGCAGTCATCAGTGGTGATGTTCTCGCCTGGCAAGCCTTCAATCTGACTGTCGATACCATCGGCAATCGGGTGTACCAGGATCGTGCCCAGGTGCGCGCCGCTGTTGTCGGGATAGGTCAACGGCGGCATCAAACCCAATGGCCCGCGCTGAGGCGTCCAGAGAATGGTGAGGCCATTGAGCGTGGCTTCCATTGCGGTTTTGGTGGCGTTCCATTTGACCTGCACGGTACGCACGGAATCATCACCTGATGCGCCAGTGTGGATGCCATACACCTGTAGCACGCCCTCGGCATCACGACGGAACTGGAAACGTACACGGGTGGTGGCTTGAGTCATGGTGCGCAGTTGCTCATCAGTGTGCAGCGTACCGTCCCCCATTTTGCTGGGGAGCATCCCCATAACAAAAATGCTGGCTGGCCCAGCCGCCCCGCGCAACACCCAATTCATGCGGTTTTGCATGATGCCACCACCGGCCATTCGACCTAGCCCAGCATCGGCGCCGATGGCCATTGCAATCGCCGTAGAAGCGTCAGGCAGCAGCATCGAAGCTGCCACCATGACCGTCCCAAAATTGGAGGCAGGCTCCGGGGTCGCGCCTGCCTCGGTGCGACACCAGTTTTCAGG